>JBAXDW010000312.1:0-1510 GCA_037140755.1 Methanobacteriota archaeon | reverse complement strand
GAGCAACAGGAAATCTCTGGGGTTTTATTGGGGTGTGACAGACGAATCGATTTGCTAGAACGCGAGAGCCAGCTGCTTGAAGAACTACTAAAGGCAATGTTGCAAGGGCTCATGTCTGGGCAACTATCCGCTTTGCCTTTGCTAAGGGGGTGGACTTAAATGGGTGAGGCATCCTCCGTCCAGAAGCCTATGCTTAAATACGCGAGCATAATCGGTTGGGACTACGTCAACCGTAGTGACGCATCGTTCTTACGGGGTGGCGATACTGGTGTCTACTTCACTGAAACGCTTCAGAGAAAACTCTTAAATCTAAATCCGAGCGTCGTAGACGCAGCTCAAGCAGTAGAGATTATCCGTCAGCTGAATTTGCTAAAACCTACAATTGAAGGTAATCAAGATTCTCTTTCGTGGTTGCGGGGAGAGCGTTCAGTTTTTGTTCCTGAAGAGAAGCGCGAGCGCAACGTCCGCCTCATCGACTTTCATAATCCCGGCAATAACATCTTTCAAGTCACTGATGAATGGCGTCAGAAAGGTCTCATGGGGACGAATCGGGCTGATATAACCTTTCTAATCAATGGTATACCGATCGCCATCGCAGAGACCAAATCCGCTACAAAACCTGAGGGACTAGCTGAAGGTATCGAACAAATACGCAGGTATCACCGGGAATCACCTGAACTCTTCGTCCCGACTCAAGTGTTTGAAGTAACCCACCTCATCGACTTTTACTACGGGGTGACGTGGAGTACCAATCGTAAAAACATCTTTAACTGGCGCGAGGAGGAGCAGGGCGACTTTGAGCAAAAAGTCAAGGCATTTTTCGACCGTGAACGATTCTTGAAAGTGCTTCACGATTACATCATATTCCTTTCAAAAGACGACGTTCTTACAAAGGTTATTCTACGCCAACACCAAACGCGAGCGGTCGAGAAGGTCATCGAACGTGTGTACGACCTAATGAAGCGACGCGGACTCGTATGGCATACTCAAGGCAGCGGCAAGACATATACTATGATCACGATTGCCTCAAAGCTGCTTAGAGAGGTAAGGGGCCAAAAGAAACCGACCGTGCTTATGCTGATCGATCGCAATGAACTTGAGGCGCAGCTGTTTAAAAACATCGACGCATACGGGGTGAAAACGGTCGAGATATCAGATAGCAAAGCAGATTTACAGCGTATCCTCAGATCAGATTACCGAGGGCTCATCGTTTCGATGATCCACAAATTCGATGGCATCCCACCCAACATAAACACGAGCGAGAATCTGGTTGTGCTTGTTGATGAAGCACATCGCACGACAGGAGGGGATCTAGGCAATTACCTCATGGCGGCCCTCCCTAACGCGACGTACATCGGATTTACCGGCACCCCTGTCGACAATATCTCCCGAGGCAAGGGGACGTTTAAAGTATTCGGCGGAGATGATGAGCGGGGCTATCTTGATAAGTACTCAATCGCCGAGTCGATTGAGGATGGTACGACGGTCAAGCTCAACTACGCGATCGCTC
>JBAXDW010000311.1:0-1567 GCA_037140755.1 Methanobacteriota archaeon | reverse complement strand
AAACACTTGGCTTCAAGGGCGCTTTCGTATTGCGTGACGATGATTTTACCGTTGATGTAAACCTGCCGACGCAATACAACGTAGGAGGACGCATCTGGGCACGACCAATGGTCGATAGTACCAAAGCACTGCACACAGCAGACACGATCAATGAGTTCATGTTAAAAACCTACGAGGTTTTGAAACATCATCCGCTCAATTTTGAGCGTCTTGCCGAGCATAAGCCACCTGCCAATGTTGTGATGCCCTGGGCTGTCGGACAGATAAGTCGGTTGAACCCAACTATGACGAAGTACGGCAAAGGTCTATGCGTTGCGGCTGCGCCCGTCATAAAGGGGGTATGCAAGTATTCCGGCATGGACATAATCGACGTGCCAGAGGCGACCGGCGAATATGACACGAACGCCTTAGCAAAAGGTAAAGCAGCGCTCGAACACTTAGACGACTACGATATTGTACTCATCCACGTCGAAGGAACGGATGAAGCTAGTCACGACGGCAACGTCGAAGGGAAACTGATTACAATTGAAAAAATTGACGAGATGGTCGGCTACTTGCTCGATCGTACAGACATCGCACAAACACGATTCGCGCTCCTCGCTGATCACGGATCTTCTTGCCTCATGCGCGATCACATGACGACTGACGTTCCGATAGCAATCTGTGGCTCGGGAGTTCCCGCAGACGACGTTCAGCACTATGATGAGAAATCAGCTTCAAAGGGACGGTTGAATACGCTCTTCGGGAGACAGCTCATGCCGCTCCTTACACGATTACAAGTGTAACTGCTTTTTATCATGCGAGTCACTGTGCGAGACGACCTGAAACATGTGACGCCCTGTGAACACGGCGGCAGAATCGTTGAAGCTTCAGAAGCGATGTCGAGCGTACTCGACTGTAGCGCGAACTTCAACCCGTACCTGCACCCGCGGGTCAAATCTGCGATTAAAGAAGCCGCAAAGGCAGCTTGTCACTATCCCGATCACACCTACAAAAGATTCAGAGAGGTTGTAGGTGCGTATCTCGCGGTGCCCCCTGAGGCGATTGTGCCGGGAAACGGATCAGTCGAACTGATCCGGCTCTGTGCGTGGGCGTTTCTTGAAAAAGGCGACAAAGTGATAATCCCGGCTCCTACCTTCGACGAGTACGAGCTCGCGTGCCGCTTAAGCGGTGTTGAGCCTTTGATCGTACCTCTTTGGAATGAACAAGCGTTTAAGCGGGACCTTTTCAGCGCCTTGACCAACGAGGATATAAAAATGGTTTTCTTATGCAATCCGAACAATCCGACTGGAAAAGGACTTGCTAGGGAAACAGTAATTGAAATCGCTTCCAAGTGTCGAGAGACTCAAACGTTCTTGCTCGTTGATGAAGTCTTTATCGAACTCTCTGACCCGCAACAAAGTATCACAAGAGCGAATCTCGACGATGTGTTTGTCCTTAGGTCACTTACTAAGTCGTTTTCAATTCCCGGCATCCGTGCGAGCTACGGCGTAACTAACCCCGAGCTTGCCCTCGTTTTAAACAGTATAAGACTCCCTTGGAACCTCAATACTATTGCAGAAGGAGT
>JBAXDW010000310.1:0-1570 GCA_037140755.1 Methanobacteriota archaeon | reverse complement strand
GGCCAAACGCTTCCCCAGCGCGCGCGTAACGGGCATTGATTATTGGGGTGGAAAGTGGGAGTATTCTCGAGCCGTTTGTGAGAGCAACGCAACGATTGAGGGGGTAGCAGACCGCGTCTACTTTGAAAAAGCAAGCGCTTCGTCCTTACCTTTTGAAGCAGGATCCTTCGACGCTGCGGTAAGCAATCTGGTTTTTCATGAAGTGAGCGATGCAAAGGATAAGCGAGACCTGATCGAGGAGGCGTTGCGGGTCGTTCGGAAGGGCGGCGCGTTCGCCTTTCAAGATCTGTTCTTGGTGAAGCGACTGTATGGCGATATCGACGATTTGCTCGCCGTAATCAGGGGTCGGGGTGTCGAGAGCGTCCAGTTTCTTGATACCGCTCATTCGGGCTTTTGTTCCGAAGGCGCTAAGGCTTCCCTTTATGCTCGGTGCGATTGGCATTCTCTACGGGACAAAATAACAGACACGCAAGGATCGTGCAGCGCCGCCTTCACCAGGTTCCTGCGGTCTGACTGAGTCCAAGTCTCCCCGACTACACCACATCGAATAGGCTATTCCACCAAAACCGTTGCACCCCGCTTTGTACCGAGCGAAAAGGCCGAGGACGATGACATTTACGAGAATTTCTACGCGGCAGCGCGCTGATTGCAGTCAGATTGTGCTACTTTATCTGGAACGAGTCGATCATCAGCTGCGCCGTGCTTGCGTAGGTGTCGAAGTTTTTCGGATCTGCTTTATAAGTTATTAAATATTCCGTACCGCGTTTGACCGTCCATATTTGGGTAACCTTTTGGTAGTATCCGTCAACGGTTGTCGTATAGACGATCTTGTACGCCGGATTGCCTGCCAGGGTCGCATTTCCGGCCTCAATCTGCTTAAAGTCTGAAAAGTCTTCCATGGCCAAAAGCTTGGTATCAGTTAAACTGCTAAGCGTATCGTTTGCGGAGCGATTCCATACTTGAACGTTTAAATTCTCTGTCGCGTTGTTCGTTGGTATTGCAAAAAGCACAGAAAGCGCCCCGCTTTTTGGCTCGTCCTTTGTCCAGTCTGACGGGTACTTAATCGTGAAGCCTTTCGCGCTGTCAAACGTGTTTGTCGGAGGGGCTGATTGGGTTGTATTCCCTACATTGGACATGCAGCCCGCAGCTAGCACTAATAGGCTCACGATGACGCTGATCAGTAGCACTAAAGTTCTTTTGCGCATTGAATCGGCCTGCCTATGATTGTGGGCGGTCTTATTATTTTTCCGGTTTGAACTGGCAACGTCGCTTTCGTTGAATACGATGGACATGAACCCGGCAATTTCGGCACAATGTGATGCCACACGTATCGTAGAACAACCGCGCTACCCCCAAGCCTTTCAGCACATTTGTCCCAGACGCACAGAATCCGACACAATACTCCTATCGAAAAGGCAGGGGTCGGCACTGATATCTCGGTCGTAGTACGGCTGAACTGGGCCTCATCTCAGTTATACGAGTACCGAGTGGCAGCGTTCACCTTGTTTGTTGAAGTTTCGCCGTCGACCCTGGAGTTCGTTTTATCATCCGTGGAGCGTTGAAAGGCGAC
>JBAXDW010000309.1:0-1603 GCA_037140755.1 Methanobacteriota archaeon | reverse complement strand
GGGAGAGCGGCACGATCCTTCCTTAGGCGATCCTGCCAGACAGGGGTAGACCGTCAGCAGATCCATTCGGCCGGAGCCGGCGAAACTGAAACCAACCGAGGATTCTACCCGCCCCAGCAGAAGCTGTTGCGCTCGCAGATCGTCTCACCGGTTGGGAGATCGATCGGGGCTCAATCGGCTGGAAGGATGTTCAAAACAAGCGTAGGAGACATAAGCATGGCACGTGTGCTACGAGGTAAAGCTGCGGAACGCGGCACAAAAGAATTTTGTTGGCTTCACCGCGCTTGACACACTTTGCTTGTCAGCGTAGTTTCATCCCTGGAGCGGAATCCAAGACCTCCGAACGTAAAGATGCAGGCCGAAAGCGGATTGTAGCGTGTAAAAAAAACCATGCTATGGCAATGGTCGCCTAGTGTTATCGCAGAACTGGTAGCTTCAGCTACCCTGCTGGTATTGGCAATTTACCTTCCCTGGCGGGATCTCAACCGCCAGGCAAGACTCACCGGGGTAACACTGATATTTGTCTGTGCGCTTTGGATCCTGTCGCACGCTTTGGAAATTGGACTCCCAGTGGTTTCCTATAAAGAATCTTTAGTGGGGATACAACTTGTCCTGGGAATCGTAGCCTCGACATTCTGGTTATTCTATATTTTGCGCTACCTGGGGCCCAGAAAACTATTTACCTGGCGCGTTTACGTTCTGTTTGGCATCATGCCACTCATAGCTTTATTAGCCCTCTCGACCAATAATGTTTTTGCACTGATGTGGACGGGGATTGGTATCGATAGCCAAAATCCTTATCTACCGCTTCAACCCAGCTATGGCATGGTTTACTGGGTCTCTATGGTTTACATCGCCATGCTGACTTTAACAGGCAGCCTCTTGATTATCCGGAATATCATCCGCCGTCGCCATAGCTACAGCCGTGAATCAACATATTTGCTAATCGCTGCGGTGATTCCCGTGGTAACGGCCTTTATTGAAGTGTCGGGCCTGCTCTCATCCTTTAAAATCTCGGTGGGATTGACGCCGTGGGCGGCCTGTATTGGGGCGATCATCCTGAGATTGAGCCTGCCTCGATTCCGTCTTGAGCGAGTGATACCTATCGCACGCGATATCATCTTTGAACGCATTGGAGATTGTATATTAGTGCTGGATATGCAGAACCGTGTCATGGACTTGAACCCGGCAGCAGAGCAACTGATCGGTTGCAGAATTTCAGATGCCCTTGGACTCTCCATAGAACAGATATGGCCTGATCAGTCTGCTCCGATGATATCGTTTGATCGGATGGCCAAAGCGGGTGAGGAACTGGTCTTCAAACGAGACGGTGAACAGCGAACCTATGATCTGCGCACCTCTCCCATTACTGATTCAGGTGGCTGTCCCACAAATCAAGTGGTTTTACTTACCGACATCACCGACCGCAAACAGGCAGAGGAAGCGCTGCGGGAGAGCGAAGAACGGTTTCGGGCCATTGCCGATCAAACCTCCGACGTGGTGTTCATCACCGACACCCGGGGGGTGATCACCTACTTGTCTCCCGCAGCCACCAAGGTCTTCGGCTTCGAGCTGGACGAGATGCTGGGCGTCTCTTTCAACG
>JBAXDW010000308.1:0-1610 GCA_037140755.1 Methanobacteriota archaeon | reverse complement strand
ACGCGGCTCAAATCGCCGAAAAAGTCTCGTCAATTCTCTGCGATCCCGAACTGAGTCATTTCATTTCCACAAACAATAAAAGCAAGGCGCAGCGCTACACGTGGGATAGCGTCGTCCACGATTTGGAGGGGGTGTACTTAAAATGCGTGGCAGGCTCCTGACAAAAGGCTCTGCTGGCGTGCTATTGCAGCTTCCGGAAGCGTTTTGCGTACAGCAAAAACGACGGCTGGCATAGTGAGGAGATTCACGCAGAAAAAGAGAGAAAAATGGGCCGAGGGTAACCGCGTGTCCGCGGTAGCACAGAAACAACGACTATAACGCAAGAAGCAATGTTCTCAGTGTCGCAAAGAAGCGACGGGACGCTTAGCAACCTCGAATTTTTCGAGTAACCGCCAATGTTCTCCTACACCGAATCATTCGCTTCCGTCGCGCAAATTATATCCCTCCACGTTTCAACGACCGTTTCGTACTGAAACCTATTTTCAACAAAATTCCGCGCGTTGAGAGCGATGCGCTTGAGTTCCGGGTCTGTCAAGGCCTCCTCAATTTTTTTGGCGAGACACTGCGGCGAGTTGTCTCGTATAAGAAAACCGGTTTCTTTGTCCCGCAGTACATCGGGTATTGCGCCCACAGACGTGGCGAGAACCGGCGTTCCACACGCCATCGCTTCGAGCATGGTGTTCGGAAGCCCTTCCGTGTACGATGGGAGTACCAGCAGCTTTAAGCGGGTCAAATAATCGGGCAGTTCTTCATGAGGTACCCACCCCACGAGAGTGACTTTATCATGAAGGCCGTGCCCACCCAAGTAAGTGCGGATCTCATCTTCTAAATGACCCTCACCAATAATGAGGAAGGTCGCATCGTTCTTCTGTCTGAGTATCTCTGGAATTGCTTTGACAAGATTCATTATCCCTTTTTCGTGCTTTAGCCGGCCAATGTACCCGATGATGTTATCCCGGCGTTCGATATCGTCCTTCAACCGATATTGGTCGAAGTGCAAAAAGTGTTCACGTGCGATGACAACCTTCTGCTTATACTTGCGTAAACCGGCCTCTTCCACGATGGATGGAGCGTAAACGATAAGCTCATCTGCAAAGAAGTAGCTGAGCCGCTCGAGTATCCCCTGGATGTGCAGTCTGATAAGTTCTCCAAATTGCCCCTGAGCACCGCTTTCCTTGGTCGCATGTATTACCGGTGCGGCCCCCAAGTTCATCAAAATAATTATGCACTTTATGCGCAGGAAGCGAGCAAAAATAAGGGGCAATGTTAGTCCCGCCCCGTTGAAGAAGAGTAAAATATCAATCTCACTACGAAGGTTTAAAAGGATACGTGAAATTCGTATCTGTACCGAGGCTTGTTCGAGTATTTTGGAAACCAACGAGGACGATCGTCTTGCCTTTACCCTGATAATTTCCATCTCGTGAGCTTCGTTGTGGTAATCCCCACCGGTAATGAGAAAAAGCTTGCTCGCTATAGGAGAGACGAGCGCAACGAGGTTATCGAGGGGAAGGGCGCCTGCCCTTTCTACGTCCACGTGCGTCATAATGCCGACCCGCGGTCGACGGGACCACTCGTCATGACTATCCGTATCACAGGCTGTCGATTGCATT
>JBAXDW010000307.1:0-1626 GCA_037140755.1 Methanobacteriota archaeon | reverse complement strand
GGAGGTACTCACGTGACGCGAAGAATAAGGATAGCGCACCTCTCCTGTGGATCTGAATACAGCGGGATACAAAAGGAAATTCAAAATGCGGTTGAGGCCGTAAATGCCGAAATTGTTTATCCTGAAGTTGATACGGAAACGATCAAAGACGCGGTAAAAGACTGGGGATTGGAAGTCGCTAGCCCTGATTTACAGCTCATGATAGCGCGCGCGAAATCTATCGTCGATGGCGGTTTCCCCGTCGATGCGGTATTTATAACCACGTGCTTCCGATGCGCCGAAGGGGCAATAACTCGTAGCGAATTGCGACGTTATATTCATGAGCGCGCTCATTTGCCGGTGATCAGCTATTCGTTTACGGAACGGACCACCGCAGAAACACTTCTTACGCGAATGGAGGCTCTCGTCACCACCGCGCTCAGACGAACCCTGCTCGCTCGCGAAAAACAGACAGGGCTGACTGCCGGCATAGACTCAGGTTCAACAACCACTAAAGCCGTGATAATGCGAGACAATGAGATTATCGGGGTTGGATGGGTCGATACCACCGAAGTACTGAAGAGTGCCGAACTCGCGTACACGACTGCGCTGACCATGGCGGGAGTGGACAAATCTGAAATTCAAGCGCTTGGAACGACGGGTTACGGTCGCCTGCTCGTCGGAGAGGCTATGAAAGCGGCGCTCATCCAGGAAGAGCTTACCGTCAATTCAAAAGGTGCAGTTTACCTCGCAGAGAAGCAGAAAGGGCCTGCCACGGTCATTGATATTGGTGGTATGGATAACAAGGCAATTTCAGTTATCGACGGTATTCCAGGCAGCTTTACTATGGGCGGCATTTGCGCCGGGGCTTCAGGCCGATTCCTCGATATGACCGCGCGGCGCTTGGGCGTCGATATCAGTGAGCTTGGTCCCTTGGCATCAAAAGGCGACCATAATCGGGTGACCATGAACAGTTATTGCATCGTTTTCGGAACGCAAAGCCTCGTAAACGCGCTCTCGCTTGGCGCAACCAAGGAAGATGTCGCGAGTGCAGCCTGTTACAGCGTGGCAGAACAGGTCTTTGACCAGCAGCTGCAAGAATTAGAGATCGTAGAGCCTGTTATTATGGTCGGCGGGACCTCGCTCATCAGCGGTCTGGTAGAAGCGATGCAAGACTTACTCAGAGCGAGCGTTATCGTACCGAGGTACTCGCAGTACATCGGCGCTGTTGGATCGGCGCTACTTGCCAGCGGGTTTGTAGAATGAGCTCCGAGGCAAAGCGAGATTCAGCACTCAATCTCGATGAGCCACCACGAAGAAGCCGCATATAAACATGATAGATTCCGAAAAAGTAGTAGTAGAGTCTCCCGATAAGCAAGGGGCGCGCTTGATTGAAGAGCTTACGTCTGACGTTTTATCTGACCTCGATGTCGCGCAATCACTAAACAACATCAGGATCTACATCGATCCCGACGAGCCCGTGTTCATCTTGTACGGCAAGCTTGCAGTCTCACCTCCAAATATAAAGATCTCCGACGTCGCGACAATGACACATACCGACGATGGATTGAAGTTAGATATCAAGAACGAACGATATGTCAACGATCTGCTCGACAAACTTATTGAGCTCTATGGGAGTGCTAACAT
>JBAXDW010000306.1:0-1632 GCA_037140755.1 Methanobacteriota archaeon | reverse complement strand
GAGAGGCTTTTCGGATATCCACTGCGAGACGAGATGGACGTGGCTGAATAATCTCTGGGAAAGATTCCGGGCATAGACGGTGACCGGCCTCGTGAAACTCAAGCCGGATACTAAATTCGTTATTGTTCACGCCTACGGCGGTTTCACCGCCAACCTCACTCTATCTGATTTTCTACAGCAGTACTGTTGTTTGCCGTCAAACATGACGATGCTTCGCTCACTCCCGAACACGGCTGGCCGGTGCGCTTTTTAGTCCCGCGGCGGTATTTCTGGAAGAGCGCCAAATGGGTCACCGGCATTGAATTCAGCGCTATCGACCTCCCCAGTTTTTGGGAGGCGAGAGGGATCACAATCACGGCGACCCCTGGGAATAGTAAAGGTTTACCTGAAGTCATCTAGGGTTTCTCAGAGAAAGCTAGACGAAGTCTCTAACTTGCGCCCGATAATCAAAATTGTATGAAAACTCTAAACAAGCGGTTGCTAAAAAGGCATTCCGCCGCTAGAATTACTATCCGATATGAATCTCTTCGAATACAAGCAGTCCGTCGATGGTTTTAATCTTGTGTTGCATCGCTCCGGTCGCTTCTGGGATATTTATGATGTCTCTTTTACCACAACTGTCACACCCCGGCTGCTAGGCACAGATACAGTGCCTTCCGAATATTATCTTCCTCGTAGTCTGTGGTCGGTACCTCTGGTCATATTCCTCCATTGGATGGGTGATACCTCCATGACACCGCCGCACTTTTTGGCGAGGTCTCTGGCCGCCGCCGGATTTGCCTGTTTCGTGCCACGATTGGTAGTCCATTCGATGCGCACTCCCAAAAATACGGAGGTGGTCAAACATCATGACTCCAGGTGAATGGTTCGATGCCTATCGCGCCTCTGTCATCGGGGTGAGGCAAATCGTTGACTGGGCGCAAAATCGCAGCGAACTGGGTAGCAGTCGGGTAGCCATATTGGGCATTAGCTTCGGCGCATTCGTGGACGCTCTCGATCTGGGCGTCGAAAAACGTATCTCAGCAGGCGTCTTGGTTGAGAGCGGGGGTAATTCGGTGAGGATCAATAAACTAAGCCGCGCCATGCGCACCAGGTATCCGGGGCCGGCGCTCGACCACGAAAGGCTGCTCAAGGAATATGATGCTTATCTCAAACATGTAAAGGAGCAAGGTTTGGATCATGTTACCCCGCCTCATCGTTCATTCCTGACTGACCCGCTGACATATGCATCATCGATCAAAACGCGGTCAGTGCTAATGATAAACGCGTTGGGAGACGAGTTAACCCCGCGCGAAAGCACTTGACCTGTGGAAGGCTATGGGCAAACAGACTATCCTCTGGCTGCCGGGGACGCACGTTACACTCTGGGTCTGGTATCCTGTCATATGCCGTAGAGTAAAACTTTTTTAAGCGTGGTCTTCGGGAAATAAAATGAGAGCAATAGTCCTTGCTTCGGCATCGCCCAGACGCAAGCAGCTTCTAAAACAACTGGGACTGAAGTTCATCGTGGACCCGAGCGAGTGCAGCGAAGAGCTTAGCGCTGACAGCGAGCCGCACTCGCTGGCTCGCGCGATTTCCCTCGAAAAGGCGAAGAGGGTTGCCTCCCGGTATAAGGATGCCGTCGTTATCGCC
>JBAXDW010000305.1:0-1637 GCA_037140755.1 Methanobacteriota archaeon | reverse complement strand
CACCGCGGGCGCGTACTTCCGCACTCCGGCCGGCGCGGCCAAGGCCGACGCTCTGCTGGAAGTGACGTTTAATACCGCCACAGGGGCTGTTACCGAAGGCGATATCTTAGAGGAGTACATCTACAATCCGGACGGCACGCTGCACATAAAGAAAGACCATGTCGCCGGGCGCCTTACGACCTACTCCGTATACACCGAGTACCCTGATGGGCTCACGTACTTCTCAGGGGTCGAGACCGATCTTGACGACGGCGTCTCAAACCCCGTGTCGTTTACAGGCTACGAGAAGAATAAAGTATTTGCTTTCACCGCTTGCGAGACAACGGTCTCAAGCCGGCCCGTTGTCCTATTCAAAAACCGTCCGGTCGAAATGACGGTTTCGGAAATTCTAAAAGCCAACACTTCGCAACTGCTCGACCTCTTTAAACAAGAGCTTGAAATCCGTCTGGGAGAACTCGATAACCTTTTTCACTCCAAGACACTTGAACAAATTTTCATCGAGAACCGTATTTACAAGCGCATTGAGGAACAGATCACCTACGAAGCTGTACAACAAGCGGTACTGGATGGCTTCAAGCCTTATCGCAAACTGCTGAGACGCGATGTAACGCTGGATGATGTTGAGCAGCTTCTGCAAATTAAGATTCGCAAAATATCACGGTTTGATATCAACAAGAATCTTGAAGAGATCAATGGCATAGTCAAGGAAGAGCGCGAGGTCAAACACAATCTCAAGAATCTAAATGACTATGCGATCGCCTATCTCAATCGGCTGATTGATAAATACAAAAAGATCTATCCGCGCCTGACAAAAGTCAATGACGACGCCTTTGAGGAGATCGAAGTCCGGGAGTTGACGTCCACCGAATTGACACTGAAAATTGACCGAGAAAACGGGTACATCGGCACCGAAATCCGAGGAGGAGAAGAACTCTTCAAATGTTCATCTTTGGATAAGATCCTCCTCGTCTGGAAAGATGGCCACTTCAAGATGATGCCGCCGCCTGATAAGTTTTTTATCGACAAGGATTACGAATATATCCAGCTGTACGAAAGGGATAAAGAGTTTACGGCTGTTTATACCGAGCCTAGCTATGGATTCACCTACATCAAGCGCTTTGCATTCGGAGGCCTCATCCAAAACAAGGAGTACCGCCTTGCGCCTGAAAAAAGCCGTTTATTACTGATTGAAGAAGGAACCCCAGCCTCCATCTACGTGAAGTATAAACCAGCAAAGAGCCAACGTATTCATCAGCAGGAATTCACCCCTTCTGAAGTGATCTCAAAGGGTGTCTCTGCAAAGGGCATTCAAATGACTTCCAAAGACATCTCTCGCATTACGACTAAGTTGCCCTCCTGGTGGGATGCCAGCGAGAAGTCCCCCAAGGGCATGTTAACCTAATGTGGGTAAAAAAAATAAGCGGCTGACTGCCGCTTATTTTTTTATACTCAATAGAACTTACTTCGCCAGCGAAGCTTCATACTTGCCACGCCAAAAGACCGTAATCATCCCCATCACCTGACCCACAAGACAATAGACCAACTCGACACGCATCGCGAAAATATATTTGGCCATTTTCCCATCACCGACTGTCTTCATCAGCTCCTGATTGCCGTTCATGATTGTCCAAAGACCA
>JBAXDW010000304.1:0-1638 GCA_037140755.1 Methanobacteriota archaeon | reverse complement strand
GAAGGACGGCGTGCACCGTCAGCTGCTCAAGCGTCCTGTCGTTCAGGGAGACGTCGTGCCTGTCATGAGTGTAGCATCGCACCCTCTTTTGCGAGTGCCGGGTCAAGCAGTGCCACTCGTCGTTGTAAGTACAAGTCCACTTGGCGTAGTTTTTATCACTGAGCGAACGCAGCTTGACTTAAGAGACAAGTCCGTCAAAGGGTTTGAATCCGTGCGCGCTACAGGTATCTCTTACGAGGATATCGGCGGTTTAAGAGATGAGATACAGCGTATTAGGGAAATGATTGAGCTCCCGATGAAGCATCCAGAGGTTTTTCTAACCCTTGGTATCACGCCGCCGAGTGGTGTACTGCTTCATGGTCCGCCAGGTACTGGCAAGACACTAATAGCAAAAGCAGTGGCAAACGAGTCGGGCGCATCGTTCTATTCTATAGCTGGACCGGAGATCATGAGCAAGTACTATGGTGAGAGCGAGCAGCGACTTCGTGAAATCTTCGACGAAGCGCGCGACCGCACCCCCTCGATCGTATTTATCGATGAGCTCGATTCAATCGCTCCACGACGCGAAGACGTAACCGGAGAAGTCGAGCGACGCGTTGTTGCCCAACTGCTTACCATAATGGATGGCCTTGAGGAAAGGGGCGAGATAATAATCGTAGGCGCGACAAACCGAGTGGAAGCAATCGATCCTGCTTTGAGACGTCCAGGAAGGTTTGACAGAGAGATTGAAATATCAGTGCCTGACTATGATGGCAGACTAGAGATCTTGCAAATTCACACGCGCGACATGCCGCTCGCTAACGATGTTAATCTTGAGAAGCTGGCCAGCATCACGCACGGCTTCGTTGGAGCCGATATCCTCTCGGTTACGAAAGAGGCGGCAATGCGCGCTTTGAATAGATACATGCCCGACATCGACCTCGATAAGGAGATTCCCGCCGAGACCCTTACTAATATGAGGATCACGAACGATGATTTCAGCGAAGCATTTCGAGAAATTCAACCAAGTGCGCTTCGCGAAATCCTGGTCGAAATTCCCAATACCACTTGGAACGACGTTGGCGGCCTTGAGGAAGCGCGGCAGGAGTTAATCGAAGCAATAGAATGGCCCATCAAAGAACCTAAATCGTTTAGAAGAATGGGCATCAAGCCACCTCGTGGTATCTTGCTCTTCGGACCGCCGGGGACAGGCAAGACGCTCATCGTCAAAGCAGTGGCTCACGAGACTGAAGCGAATTTCATAAGCGTGCGCGGTCCCGAGCTTATCAGCAAATGGGTAGGCGAATCTGAGCGTGCTATAAGGAGTGTTTTCAAGAAAGCTCGACAAGTTGCGCCTGTTGTGGTCTTCCTTGATGAGCTCGACGCGCTTGCCCCCATGCGGGGCGTAGAAGATGCCTCCAGGGTCTCCGAACGGGTCGTGAATACCCTTCTAACAGAGCTTGATGGCTTACAAGATCTCAAGGACATTGTCGTGATCGCTGCTACGAATCGCCCCGACATAGTCGATCCAGCGCTCCTGCGATCAGGACGATTTGACCGGATGATTCTGCTCGGTGCGCCGCAGAAGAGTGCACGAGTATCGATATTGAATATCCACGCGCGGAACATGCCCCTTTCAGACGATGTGGACATCGAAGA
>JBAXDW010000303.1:0-1644 GCA_037140755.1 Methanobacteriota archaeon | reverse complement strand
CCTCTCGTCGCCCATCTTTTCGTCCACGCGATAGGCTTCCTTCGCGCTCCACGCCACGCTTATGTCGGCGATCATAGGAGATTGGAGCATCTTGTCTCCGACGAGGCCGGCAAGTTTAATCCGTTCCATCGCTGAATAGGCGTATTCCATCCCAAAGCCAATTCCCGCCATAAGCGGGTCGCTGACGATGTGATCGAGCGGCACGCCAAACTCGGTGAGCATAATATTGAGCTGCTTGGCGATATTCACGTCGATGTTTGAGAACGCGACAACCGAGTGGTCGTTTGCGGTGGCAGCAACAGCGATCGACTTGTAACTGTCCTGTTCTGCGCGCGCGAGCAAACACTGTTCTCCCTTGGCAGCGTCGCCACAGAGCTCCATAACACGGGCATCCTTCTCATAATCGCCGCTTCCTTGTATTATCAGCGGTGCCTTCACCTGCTCAAGCACGGTCGACACGAGGGACGCCGCATCTTCGGCGCTGACGTTTGCTTCTTCTTCGGGATTCGTGCTTAGCAGCTTCAGACAGATGAAGTCTGCACCATAGAGGTTGACGCACGCGTCCGCCCACGCAACAGGATCCTTGATGATGTCGCCGATTTCATCGATGATGACCTGGGGGTAGTCTTCGCCAACGCGATCGATCACCTCCATTCCGACAGCCGGTCGCGAAACCTTACCCTCGAACGCCAAAAACGGAAGGGCCGTCTCTCCGCCTAAACGGAGTGGTCTATCCCTTGTTCCCCCTTCGTCATCTGTTGCGCCGACTGTAATCTCCCTTATCTTTCCGCTCCAACTTTCCTTTGGAATTACTAACATTCGCCGTTACCCCAGAATTCTCGCAAGACGCGTTTAAAACATGCCCATTGGCTGCATGCGCAGCGCAGGGTGATCGACCTTCGCCAAGTACTCCGCTAATTCATCTGCATCCGTCGTAATAGTTTCGTCGGCGATCTTTTCCACTAAGTCCGGTAAACCCAGTTCCTTTGCTCTCTTCTCAAGATCTTCTCGCATCGCTTCTTTGAGCTCTTTCGGCATCCAAACGACGCGCGCTAGCCCCCCGTCCGCGCGGATAAACTTCTTACTCGTAATGAACTGCCTGCCGACGCCAATGAATCCGGGCGTTTGATTGCCCCCACCGACAGACCCCGCGAGGGTTGAGAACTTCATGCCGATAGGGGTCATGCCCGTGTATTCGCGGTTAACCACTATCACACCCTGCAGGTCATTATTGATCGCCACGATACACTCGAAGCATCCGCACGACGTCTGGGGGTCCTCCATCATCGTGTACTGATTCATACGCTCGATGTGGCCGTGAGTGAGCTCTCGGACCGCTTGGTTTACGTTTGACCACTGGCCCTTCTGCTCGTCAATCGAAGGCCCCTTCTCAACCGGCTTATTTGGCCCGTTTGGATCTATGCTGAAGCCCGCAGCCGCATCGAGCCAGTTCAAAGCCCCACACAGCCCCAGGCGTTCGGGAGAGATGATACATACGTGGCTCGGAGCGAAGCTCTGACACAACGTACACGCGTAGAACGTGTCAACGCTCTCGTCGGTCAGCCCTGCTATCCGCCGATCCCGCTCTGCATAAGCTTTCATGGCCTCTGGCAGGTGCTTTTCCACCTCCTTTTCGTCGGTGAT
>JBAXDW010000302.1:0-1678 GCA_037140755.1 Methanobacteriota archaeon | reverse complement strand
AACTTCAGCAGTGCTTCGACAACCTTTTCTGCATCCTCTTCTTTCATTTTCGTGCCGCTCGTAACGGTCACCGCTTCAAAATCATCACGGTCTGCGCGCTCGTCGAGCAGCAAATCAGTCATCAAACCGCTTACGATGTTACCTATTTTCGCGATTCCTAATTTCACCATTTTTCCTTCACCTATCACCTTTAAAAGATAAGCCATGGCTCCCATGAGCCACCATCTTTCTTAAGTTAGGGAGAATCTATTTATCTCTTTTGGTTACCAGTCAGACTGAGGCTTTCAAAGGCTGCGATCGACAAACAGAGCTCGGGCAGCGATCATTCTGGATCAGCATAATCGTTCAGTATCTGGTGAAGATTGAACTTGTAAGGTCCAAGTTCTCCTCCGTAGTTGCCTGCTGATATTCCCTTTATTCCCTCGGCGTGTGTCGTTGCAAGCATGCCCAACTTCATCGCTTCAGCGATAACCCCCTCGTCGAGGCCGCATATCACGATTTCGTAAATCGCTTTCACGCCGTCAGGGACGTATGAGTCGGGCACTTTGTCTTTGAGCGTTGGGGCAAGTCTATGGTGCGTAGAAGCCTTCATAAAAGTTGAATACGTTGGACAACCTACCTTGGATCCGGACGCAACAATGCCGCCCGGGAACGGAGTTATCGTCCCTTCAACCGATTTGATAGCTCCAACGGCCGCCTGTGCGGCCAGAAGGGCCGAACCTTGGGTCTCGCCATAGATAAAGAAATTGCCCCCTGCAACACCCTTTTGCACGCCATAGGTCTCTTCACAGATGAACTCTCCCTCGAGTATTGGGATCGCCCACACGCTCCGACCGCCGACGGTGGTCTGATATTCGTATCCGTCTCCAAAGTAGTGGAGCTTCACCGGCACGGTTTCTTCTGATTCCAACGCGTTGAACACAGCGGTTGTGGCGGCGGTAAGAACGCATTCTGCAATCCTTTCAACGAGGTTGCTTTTTATCTGTTTCTTGGATGGGTGAACAACCATAATTATAACGCCTGGTCTGCCATCGGGAGTCTCGTTTGGCAGTACGTAGCGATCTATTCCTGCTTCTGCGCTGCAGCCGATGACTGACGTTGCAAATCCTGTCGTAACGATTGCGGCAGTTTCAGCAAGCGCGGTGGTTGCGCCCGTAATTAAGACGCGTGCTACATATACAGGGAACGCCTCTGCATAGGTGTCGTCAATCTGTACGCCGTTTACCTTCATGTGAAACCTTCCAACATTTTATCTTTCCTAAGCCTTAGCGTCGTCTGCTATTATACCTTTCTGTTGCAGTAAAGGGGCTAATAAAGACTTAGTGCGCGCTGCGGCCTCAGATCAACTGGGTGGTGCACGTCACAACGGGTTTGATTTCTAGGCCTGAGCACTACAGTGGACGCGGGCATCAAACGTAGCGGATGGCACGTCCATAGCCCGGACTCTAAACTTGCTGTGTGCAAAGTGTTTATTGCACATTATTCTCATAAATTCTATGATGCGTTACCCCCACAATCGTTTTGTTGTGCAGGAGCATCTCGCTTCGCATCATCACTACGACTTTCGCCTCGAGATGGACGGAACGTTGAAGAGCTGGGCAATTCCAAAAGAAGTCCCTCACGAGAAGAAAGTAAAGCGCCTCGCGGTACAAGTCGAGGATCACGACTTGGATTATAT
>JBAXDW010000301.1:0-1682 GCA_037140755.1 Methanobacteriota archaeon | reverse complement strand
CGTCTTGCTCCATTGTCCGTTTCCGTTTTGATCGGTTTTGATAAGCCACGCATCACCGTTTGCGACACCGGCTAGGATAAAGCCGCCATCGCTGGTCTGCTGGACAGCGTGCGCTTCTTCTTCGTATCCAACAGCCTTTGTGCCGAACGTTTTTTCCCACACAACTTTCCCACTTGCGTCCGTTTTGACGAGCCAGGCGTCGTTGTCATAGAACGTAGAATAAGAATGTGAAGAGCCGGCGGCAATATAGCCGCCGTCCGTCGTCTGCTGGACGGAGTAGAAGCGATCGTCGACTTCCGCAATCCCTCGCGTCAGCTGCCACTGCTTGTTGCCATTCGCATCAAACTTCACGAGCCAGCCGTCTGTCATGTTATGGAACGGCGTATGTGAGCTCGCGTTCAAAAATGTCGCGCGGCCAGCAGCGATATAACCTCCGTCTGTCGTCTGCTTGATCGAGTTGAAATCATCAGTCCACGAGCCAAGAGTGAACGACTTTTCCCACTGCACGCTTGGCACTTGTGTTGCCACATCGACGTTGTTGGAAGCGTTCATTCGTATCGGGGTGCCCGCGCCTGGATTGGCGGTGACGTGCACGGTGGCAAAAAGCGAGAATAGGGAGAGTATCATGAGCGCTCCTAGCAGCAGTGATAATGCTTTTGTTGATGTTGACATAAGACATCACCTTTGATAGTGCCGCACCAGGCAGCTCCCGTCAATCAAGACAATTTTGTCTATGACGTTATTGCCTTGTGCAATGGCCTTTGACGCTTACTAACGTGTCAGAAGAGACGATATAGACTTCGGGTTTCAGAAGAGAGGATAAAGGTTTCGGTCTGAAACTGATAACCAGAGGCGACTTGCTCATACCCGTGTATCCGCTCCTAACGATAATTCAATTATGCTTCGCGCATCTGCCGGCAGCATATTGGCTTAGCTGCAGCATCTTTACACATAAAAAGCGCCTGTAGTGGTCTAACAGAGCTCCTATTTCGATAACCGACCTGCACACACACCATAAACGTCCAAAGCGCGAAGCGTCGCACGCGTATCCGATTGTTCGGCTGCCGCGGAAGTTTCGGCTTGCTGGTGCTGTAGCGACGATTTACGAGACGACTCCTTGTTACGCGCGCTGGACGCATTGTTCGAGTGGCCAAATCAGTCCTACCCCTCGCCGCCGCAAGAAAGCGGAAAAGACCAATTTATGAATTACAATAAGAAGATAGTAAGGTTCTTCCCGACTGACGCCGTGGCTCCCCTATAGCACTGAGCATCGTTGTGGCCGCCAGCGATTATCCCAGCAAACGCCGCACATTGTGCGGTTACATAAACAGCAAGAATAAGTGAGGGTGCACGGGCAAGAAGGCAAACGTTAACGTGCGACACAGTCAAGCGGCGCCGCTAAAAAAGAAAGGAGAGAGGGGGGAGACGTCACACGACGTCAACCCATACCCACTGTGTGCGGGCCTATTTTTCTCTGTTCGCTGAGTACAGGATCACCCACCGGTATAGATCTTCTCGTAGACGGCACCGTTCGAGCCGCGCACGCCGACGTCGATCACACCACTACTCGGTGACGTCGCACCGGGTGACGAGGACACGTACCCGCCGAGGTTTGTCCAGCTATCGCCCGTCGACCAATAGAGGGCGTGGTTCGTGCCGACGACAAACCAGCCGGGCGTTCC
>JBAXDW010000300.1:0-1693 GCA_037140755.1 Methanobacteriota archaeon | reverse complement strand
TAAGTTTGATACTGCTAGGGCGGCTTGTTGTCCCTGCGAATAATGCATCGTTGACGAAGCTACCGTCACAGAAATAAGCAAAAACAGCACTACAACGCGTGAGATTAGAATTCTGGGCCCTCCTATGCATAATGACAGCTATGGGTTTCTAACTTGAATATACATAAGTTTTCTGCACCGGCGAAAGAACTGCTAAATACGGCCGCGTGTATTAAAAAACCTCTTCTGGAGAAAACGTTTCCTGCGATTTTCGAGTAGACTCTTTTGCATGAGCTGCAAGTTGCCGGCGATGATGCCTGCAAAAAAGCGCGCGTTAGTGCAAAAAGGTAATGAAGTTAGTACTGTTTTGAAACGTGGCCCCCGCAACCCTTCTCGCGTGAAGCTCGCCATCTCCAAAGTAAGCGATTCGATATGCACATCTTCTCTTCCAACACGTCTGCCGATGTGTAAAAAAACTCAACTAGTAATAGGGGATTATATTGCGTTTATGTGTTTTCGATAGCTTTAATTTGTAGAAACATATGCATAGTGTATGGATCGAGAGGTTGTTGTTTCTGTAAGTGTACGAGCCGTTGGTTATTACCGAGAAACATCGACGCTCGAGATTGAGTTTTGTGACTCAAGCGTCTATCAGTATGCTCAGGTCTCCGAAGATATTTACAACGGTCTTATGAACTCGCTGGGGTTCAACCTTGAAAAAACCGATCTGAAATATTTCAACGAGCACATCAAAGGGAAATATAAGCAGAAGACCATTCGGAGGCCGCGCCTAAACCTTTTCAAAGGCATTTTGGAAACTTAACCTGATTGTGCCTATCTCACGGCATCGGTTTGAAAATCTTCACCAGCTGACGATTTAGTGACGCACTACAAGAGTGTTTTCGTCATATACGGGCCTTCAAGAGCATAGCCCTTGGTTCTATAGTAGTCACGAACTCCGATTGCGCTATTTATTGCGATCCTGTGCATCCCAGCATCGGTTGCGATACGTTCAGCAGTCCGAAGCAGTTCAGCTCCAAATCCGCGATGTTGCCACTTTTTTTCATGTCGCTCGCCTAGCTTTGCCAAATTCCCGTATACACGTAACTCTCTGACCAGCCCTGTTTCTGCGGTTATTTCGGGCCTCTGAGACTTGTACGGAAGACGTAGCCGCGCGAAACCGATAAGGAACTCCTTATCGCCAAGCAGGCCGACGCTTGAAATAAAGTACTCCACTCCCTTGCAGGCCTGATATTTTTCAACCTGTCTTTCGACGTCCTCAACTCGGTTAACGCCTTGAAGACCAACCTCTCGGCAACGTATACAGCTACATTCGCCCCCGAGTTCGAGCAAGCGCTTCTTGGCCAATTGCCGCAAATTGCTCTTTTTGACGCCGCTTATGATTCGATGAGCAGGGATATCCCGTTGTACGCGCTGCAGTCTCACCCATCTGGGGAGCAGCGCTTTGACCCGTGCAATCAGCTCAATAGCATCGCGTAGCTCAAAGGCTTCGTAATCACCGCGCTTCCACAGCTCGTGCAAGGCAGTTGCCTCTGTCACGAGCGTCGGGTATATCTTGAGGTAGTCAGGACAAAACCGTTCATCTGTGAATAACTCTTGAAACATTTTAAGATCAGATTCAAAATCTGAGCCTGGCAGTCCAGGCATAACGTGGAACCCAACCTTCAATCCGCTATCGCGGCACACCCGATTT
>JBAXDW010000299.1:0-1715 GCA_037140755.1 Methanobacteriota archaeon | reverse complement strand
TTCTCTCTTGCGAACAATCATATTTCTGACGCATGGGAGGCCGGCGTTAACGATACTATAGAGGCGCTAAATCAACAGAAAAAAGCCCACTTTGGCTACGGGCAAGATTTAACGGATGCCAGGAAACCAGCTCTGATAGAAGAAAACGGGATCCGATTAGGGTCTCTAGGATATAGCTGTTTAAGCACGAACGGGGAAAACTATGCAACTTCGGTAAAACCTGGCGTTTGTCCACTCGCAACCGAGTATCTGGAGTTTGATATACCACGATTGAAAAATGAAGTGGATCACGTTATTGTTGTTTTGCATTGGGGGGAAGAGTACGTTCATTATCCCACGCCTGATCAAATAGCGGTAGCCCATCGCGCAATTGATCTCGGCGCGAGTGCCGTCGTAGGCATGCACCCTCACGTAATACAAGGTATCGAACGCTACAAGGGCGGCTTAATCTGTTACAGCTTAGGCAATTTCATTTTTTCTGATATCGAATACGAATTGCTGCGTGAAGGTAAGAGTGTGCGAAATGTCATAATACAATTAAACGCCAACAAAGAATCATTGGGAGTCGAATTTGCTTTCGAGAAGAACAAAATACGCCTCAACTCAGTCACGGCATTCAAACTTGATAGAAATTTCTTGCCCACAGAGGTTCCGTTGAGTCGCCTACACACGAACTTGAGTAAGCTAAATACTAAATTAGAGGCATATATTAAAGACAATTCAAATTGCTTGCAAAAGATCAATGGACCGCAGCTCGGTGTACACCTCTCAAACGGTAAGTACATGAATCGATACCTCTTGAAGCCGATCAACGGGTACCAAGCTAGCGTCGGATTGCAAGTCCTAAAACTTAAACTCGCACTTGCTAATAGGCTACGTCGCGTGACTAGGCCGTTTTCGGTTCTGCGCGGTAATTGATCTGAAATTTAAATATACCAGGCTCGTTTGAAAAAAGTCCCCCTCTCGGATGCATTAAAGCTACATCTATTCAAGAATGTTACGACAGAATCCTTCAACGCACCCGTAAGGCCATTCCTTCCGCTTGTTTGATACGAGGCACTTCACGTAAGCATTCAGCGTTTTTTTTACACATATTTCGCTATCTCCTGCGAATCTGCTGAACAGCTCACAGCACGAGAACACAAACGTGATCGCAAATTGCCAATTTTTTAAGCTTTCAGTGAGAAGATAAAAGTTTGAAAAGGTCTCTAATAAGTACCTATCCTTCTGGTAACAGCGCTCAAGACGACTGACATTTGCTATATAACCTAAACGTGCTGGAAGCAATCTGTCGACACGCGAAATTAACTCGTCTTTAATAGTAACCCTGTGCAAGTATGCGGGACTTAGAATGTTTTGATTGCGTCTTTGCAGATCGGCTGCATCTTGCTTAAGTAGGATAACTCTCATTGCTTTTTTGCGGCGAAGATCGGGGTGCCGAGCTTCAGCGGCATCGACAGCGATGATGGTAAATTTTGCTTGGCGTGATCGATGTGCGTAATCGTGATCTTCTAAACCGACGAAGAAGTTGCAAGCGTCATAATACCCGATCGAGTCCATGACTCTCTTTGAAATCAGAGCTCCGTGCGATCCAAAAGCGTCTACTTGGCACCTGCTCGCAGTTAAACGAACGAGAGGGAGGTGGCCAAAGAAGTTTTTCTTGAATCTTGTATATGTTAAAATCACTTCAGGGTTGTCTATGTCAACCTTTTTTG
>JBAXDW010000298.1:0-1740 GCA_037140755.1 Methanobacteriota archaeon | reverse complement strand
GGTTTGCCGGAGAGTGGGGTGGTGCCGCTCTTGAGGGTGGCGGTGAAGGTGACGGGTTCACTGACGGCTGGGGAGGGGTTTGACGTTGCGAGGGTCATATTAGTTGTGACTCGTTTACTGTAGTGCATGCCGTTTAGCATCGTAAATTCGACGTTCTTTGTCTTTAAGTACTGAATATACTGTCTCAACACCTCTACCTTGTGGGGGTCGACGTCGTGTGCTGTACTCGCTTCAAATCGCCAGCTGTGGTATGTGATAACGATATCGTTGACGGACGGGTTAGAAAGCAAGGGTTCAGTTTGACGCACCAAAGACGCATAAGTTGAGTATGAGGCGTCAAATGATACGCGATTAGGCTTGAGCGTGAGACCTCCTCCGCTTCCAAACTCACCTGGGTAGGAGCTGTAAACCTTAAAACCGAGATTTGAGAGCGCCGTTAGGGTGTTTTTATCCCCCGTATTATACGGCGGGATAAAAGTCGTCGGCGTTAACTGAAGTCCCCACGCATTCTGCATCAAGCTGCGGCCCTCTTTTATGAGTTTGTATTGCTTGTCGTACGGCATCCCTCTGAACTCGCTGGGTACGGAAGCGCCATACATTTTGCTGTTGTCGGAATGTGCATACCCATGTTGTGCGAGCTCGAACCGGCCGCTCTGCGCAAGAGGGCGTAAGTATTCGACAAAAGTCTCGGTTGAGCCCGCGGGCAGCTCGAACTGGCCGCTCGACGCAAGAGACCGCATATATCCGACAAACGTCTCTGATGAGCTCGTGGTAGGCTCGGAGTAGGTAACATATTGGCTTGGCACTAACGATGTAGCCGGTATCACGCCGAGTGTCACGGGCACACCCTCGTCAATGTGCACCTGGTTCACCGCTTTTAGCGCATCTAGCGACCAAGGTGTAACATCATCATCGCGTAATATCACATGCTTCGGGGACGACTGAACGTCAGTTGCTGCTATAGCAGGTATGCTGACAAGTCCCACAAAGACGGCGGACACGAGCAATGCAACAGCAATAATTGAGAATAATTTTGAGAGTTGCATGCGTGCCTCTAAAGCTCCTAGACACCAAGAAATGTGTCAGCTAGCAAGATATAGGCTTCGGTTGATAAGAAAGGAATAGATAGGGGGGAGATGAAGAGAGGTTAAACAGAATACGTGATGCCTTTCTTATGCAATTGTTCAATTTCTCATCTGAAATAGTCAAATGAACATATTTTGATTCAAGCTTCGATCTTTTCATTTTACTTTTTTTAAGTACATGCTAGGCTTGAACTGCATTTAGAACTCGCTTGGATGTTCGTAGGGTATTGTTATTAACGATAAATTCCATTAATCAATGAGTTTTGCGGACAGACAATAGAATGAAACGATCGTTGTACTAAACTACCAAAAGGAGGACTCACCAGAGGCTACCAAGCCTCGCGGGGCCTATGATAGCCCGTGGTTCTGGAGCGCAGTCATCATTGGCATAACGCTTGCCATTATTGCGGTGTATGCGTTCGGATGGGTTCTACTTGCGTTCGCGCTACGCTGTGTATTCAATGTCTTTTCTGATAAAAACTGTTCAGGGCCTACTTCGCATTGTTCAAACGGAAAAAAGGAGAAAGGAAGCGCGAAAACGCTCGTTGGTATACTTTGTCGTTACCACTCTCTAGTTCTAAGAACCTTTGACCAGCCCCAAATCGCTGAACCCCACAGTACAATCGCAAGCACAGCAAAGCCACACCCCACATAG
>JBAXDW010000297.1:0-1783 GCA_037140755.1 Methanobacteriota archaeon | reverse complement strand
AATACAAGGCTATGAAACCTGAAATATTTACCAGCGGCCTGTCATCGGCCGTGGATACTCAAAAATGATTGGCGTTGTTGGACCGGAAGCGGTAGAGTTACAATGCAATGAAGGAAGGGAAATGAAAACCATTGATCGCATTACATTTGATCCCGAAGTAATGGGCGGAAAGCCTTGTATTCGAGGACTTCGCGTAACGGCTGGCACGCTTGTCGGCCTGATTGCCGCAGGACGGACAAGGGACGAAATCCTCAAGCTGTATCCTTATCTTGAGGCAGAAGATGTTACCCAAGCGCTTGCCTACGCTGCATGGCGAGCTGAGGAAATCGACGTGCCCTTGGTCTTTGCATGAAGCTCGTGATCGACATGAATCTCTCCCACGCTTGGATCTCCACTCTGGAGCGAGCCGGTCACACAGTGACTCACTGGTCTTCGGTTGGCGCACCTAACGCCACTGACAGGGAAATATTGGGCTGGGCAAGGCAAAACGATTATATCGTTTTCACCCATGATCTCGACTTCGGCGCCATTCTTGCCGCTACCGATGCAAACGCACCAAGTGTGGTTCAAATACGAACGCAAGATCCCACTCCAATTTTTTGCGCAGAGCTCCTGCTCGATATCCTCGGGCGATATACTCAGGAGCTTTTGTCGGGAGCCTTGATCTCTATTGACGAAGGTCGGGCCAGAGTCCGCCTCCTGCCACTGAAGCGTGATTGAATTTGAGCAGAAGCGTGTCAGCAACAATCAGAACATTAGTCTTGCAAGGGATTGTCGGCAGGATTAAATTCATCCTGTATCGTTTTACGACCGCTATATCATGGCGTTTTTACAAATACGGGGGATCGAATAGGATAATCAAACAAACAAATAATACTTACATCATCACATAGCATTCGGCTTACTACAAAATCCGCTAGATTCTTTACATGAGTCATTCGATGCTGCGCTGGGTGCACCCATATGGAGTGCACTTGTGTAGTATGTCTTGGCTTATAGGGTCTAGCGGATTTCTGCTTTCTGGCAAGAAAGCACGGGGAGGTGATATTTTTTGCCTGCAACATCGATCCTGCTGGTTGAAGTTACGCGCTAATGACTTGATGACAATATCGGGTCGCCATTTGGCTTGGAAATAACAATAGGAGAATCAAATGAACATAGATGAGTTCAAGGCCACACTGGAATCTACGATTGACGCAAAGCATGCTGACATCATGCGATCAAAGGCTGGGGTGGACAAGCAGTACCTCTCGTATTTTGACGCGGTTACAATGACAACGGCAGTCCGCAATATTTTCAAGAACAAGCTGCGGGTCACGCCACCACAGGTGGAAGCGGCCTGTAAGTTGAGTGAAGCCGTGCTTGCGCCCACGGCTAAGGAACGAGAGAACCTGATCAGGGCAACCTTTGGAATGGCCGGTGGTGCAGCAGGTATTGCCATGATTATCGGTGGTATTGGCGCTGCGCTTGGATGGGGGGCTGGTGTCGTCGCAGTTGTAGTCGCGTTTTTTGTTGGAAGCTCTATTGCGGGTCCAGCCGCGTGGATGGTTGCAGGCGCGGCAATAGCAGCCATTGCTGGTTACTTTGCATTGACCGGCAACAAAGGTACCGACACAGAGCGATTCATGAATGTGCTCAAGAACTCAACGGCACAAGCTGTCGACGCCATATGGCAGCAATATGAGGGTGACTTGTCAAAGGTTAATGTCCCGCAAAAATCCGCACGTAAGAAAACCGGCTTGCCGGTTGATACGCGCAAATAAAGACGGCTCAGCCGGAGGCT
>JBAXDW010000296.1:0-1845 GCA_037140755.1 Methanobacteriota archaeon | reverse complement strand
CGCATGAGAAATGGATCGGAACTTCGTGTGAAGCGAAGCGGCAGGTGGCTTGGCGGCAAAGGCCGCAAGTACGGAGTTCCTCAAGCTTGCTGCCGCCTACGATGCGGCTCAGCAGGGCGTCATTAACGCGGTAAAGCCGGGCTGGAAAGTCAAAGAGATCACGCAGTTTATGACTGAGTCCATTAACAAGACCGAGTTCGGCAAATACGTCGTTCCTGGTTACATCCACGGCGTCGGCCTCGAGGCTGAGGAGTACCCACATCCAAGCCACTACCCGCAGCACGGCGATATCATCCTCAAGCCCAACATGACACGGTGAGCGTGGGTCACGCCGTATTGGCTGCACCTGGCGTCGGTGGCTACCGCAGGGAGGACGTCGTGCGCATTACTGACAACGGGTGTGAAGTGTTGACCCGGGGGGATACGATTCCAGGAATTTTCTGACTGTCTTGGCAAGCGGTAGAAGCAATCCACGTCACCAAATCACAAGACGGACTAGTGCGCCTGAACGCAGGATGTCAGAAAAGTGTCTGGCCTTGCTTGCGGAGGCAATGTAGGGGACCCTGATTGCGTGCTGCCCTGATCCAAAACGTCACTTAAACTGTGTTTTCCTTTGAGAGTCGTTTCGAGTGCGGAAGGCTACATCGCGGTCGGCGAGTTTAATGCCATCTTTGCAGCGATGCGCTATTTATGCTATCATAGCGTATCAGCAGGTATGCTCAAGGAGTCCTTGCTTACGGCGGAAAATGAGCGTTTAAAGGCAGCAAATGAAAGGCTGCAGCTGAAGCATTCAGAAGAGTTTAACCGATTGCGAGCAGAAGTCCAACGCCTCAAGAAAGAGAATAACAAACTGAAGGCGGAGAACAAGGAGTTGGAACGCAAATACCAGCAGATCTTAAAACAGCTTGAGAAACACAAGAAGAGAGAGGCTAATACCTGAACGATTCTTAGCGCAACAATCATTTGGAGCTAGCGGCTTATTTGGCCTTCAGTAGCACGTCGCAATGCACGCAGCGCCATGTGAGACATATAAAAGTAACTCACAAAAAAAAGTGAAAAAGTTGCCCTCAATAGTTTTCAATCCTATTTAGTCTAGAAACCGCGACTATTTTTACGAAAGTTATAAGGTCATGTAGAGACAAGTAAAATGTTACCCTCTATGGGTGATGTGGAGGAGAAAACACCAACTGTCTATGGCCGAGCGAGTTAAAATCTGCTCAGGTGTTCTTTAAGACAACGGTACCTTGACTTTCAAACACGCCATTTGACAAAAGTTTTTCTTGCCCCACATACCCCATAGAGCTTTTTCGTGTTTTTTAACGACCTAGTGTCAAGAATGGATAGACGACACTTCCTGTGGATAGTCTTTTTATAGTGGCCGACCTGTCAAAGCGTTTGCGAAAAAAGCGTCAAACTCGGACTGACGGCCTCTATGTTCACATATGAAGAGTATGGTCTTAGGATATCGTCGGCTATCCCCTTGTCAAACCGCACCAAAAGCGAAGAGCCCCCGGACGTTATTATTCGATTAGGTTACATCGGGGCACTGCCACGTGCATCAGAAGCAACGAAAGCAGGGAAAAACTTCAGGGTTACGACGAAGGGCGTATTCCTGTTTTGGGACGGAATCGGAACCATTCTCGTGCGTAAGGGGCGAGAGGTCATAGTCGATCCCGCCCAAAAAACCGATGATCGGACGCTGCGACAGCTCCTTCTCGGCCCAGCTCTTGCAGTTCTGCTCCATCAGCGCGGGCGATTGATCTTGCACGCGAGCGCTGTCGCTATAAATGACGGAGTTACTGCATTTGTCGGAACGCCCGGGCAGGGAAAGTCGAGCCTTGCTCT
>JBAXDW010000295.1:0-1858 GCA_037140755.1 Methanobacteriota archaeon | reverse complement strand
ATTCAAAAGAGATCGAGTCCAATTCGACCGTTTCGTTGACCGTGTCCTCGAGTTCCTTCGCTTCGCTCTTGATCCTGCCCGCCCTGCCGTCGAGTAGCACGAATTGGTCATCGATGGTAGCGAAGTTGACCCGAAAACCGACGTCCGTTGGGCCGAGGCTGATGCCTGCTCCAAGCGCCTCATACGCCCCGCGGTTTGAAGAGCTGATGTCCACGTCCTGCCCGAGCATCGCTAAGTGGGCAGCGTCACTATCAACTTTGACACCTGGTCTTATCGCGTAAAATTGACCTACCGAACCTGTACGTGCAATAGCATCGAGGTGCGGCGTTTGCGCATACTCGAGCGGCGTCTTGCCTTGGAGAGTGCTAAGCGGCTCATCTGCCATCCCATCTCCAACAATGATGATCAGTTTCACATCTAAACGGAGGGCAAAAACCAAACAAATACTTTTGCATCTTGGCTGACGAAGCAACTTGTTCCGCGTTTTCGTGTCTTGGGATTCAGCATTGGCGTTCTAACGCAGATTTGATGCTGCCGCGCTTAACTATCGCCAGCTAGCAAAGCAAAAACAGTACACATTCCCCGAGCCTCGTTTTTTTGCGAGCAATGCGTCGGCACTCAATCTTTTTTTTCCCCAAGCCAAAAGGAGTTTTCTGCAAAAAGGAGAACAAATCAATAACGATGCGGGGGTTACTTTATGCGGTAGACTATTAACGTCACGCATTCGGCATTTAGTGCGTTGTTAATACTATGAACACTAGTTTAACCTAACAGATAAAAAAAAGACGGTGGTCTAAAGTCGTGCCACCGTTTTTTATTTCACTTTAGAATCATTACTGACGTTGATTTCACTAGCACTGTCACTTTGTCGCCGGCTTTTAAAGAAAGGTCTTCAGCAGCGTCTTTTGTGATAGCAGATATCATTTGATTGTCACCTACTTGTACGATGACCTCTGCCATTATGGCGCCTAGTTTCACTTCTTTGATGGTTCCAGGAAGCTGGTTGCGTACACTCATTGTCATTTCATATCACCATACTTTAGGTGATCTTCAAGGTGATAACGCCTTCCTAAGAAATCACCGCCGCGAACGCCTGTGAATAGGTGCGCGACATTCGAGTACTTCAGCGCGGATTACAATAGTTCCGTGGAAAAGCCAATATCCCTGAAGTAGTTTGTTGTTAAAGCGAGTTTGTTCGCAGGCTCGGACGATGCACGACTATTACATAGTAACTGCGCCTTGAATTAAGCAGAGTGGGAAAAACGTGCTTGACCCGTTGATTCGACAGTTAAAAAGCAAGGATCCGATTGTCCGGACGAAAGCAGCCGGAGCTCTCGGAAATAGCGGCGATAGAGGCGCAGTGTTTTTTCTCGTGAAAGCACTCTACGACGAGAACAGGCACGTTCGTCGAGCCGCGTCTGCAGCTCTCGGACAAGTGTGGGATGATGACGCTATTGTCCCCTTGTGCACAGCTCTAAATGATGGCGATTGGTTCGTCCGATGGAACGCTGCGCTTGCCCTCGGACAGACCGGAGATAGAAGGGCCGTTGATCCTCTTATCAGGGCTTTGCAAGACGTCAATAGGTACGTCCGCAGAAACGCCGCCGAAAAGCCTTCCTGCGCGGAGTACGGGAAGTCCTCCCCGTCCTGCAGGCGGATGCCCACGGCGTCGATCCCGGTCTTCGTCTTCAGGACGTCCAGCACGCGCTGGAGCGAGTCCTGCAAAGCTCCCGGCTCGTTGAGTATCTGCAGGATCTCCCGGCCCATGTCCCGACTCGACTCCGCCTGCTTGCGCTCCGTGATGTCGCGCAAAAAGCCCATGAGCCTGCTGCCTCCGCCGGACCGGTACTGGACGCTG
>JBAXDW010000294.1:0-1904 GCA_037140755.1 Methanobacteriota archaeon | reverse complement strand
TCATGTTCGATGTCAAACCGTAGAACCTCGCACCTTTAGGGCGAGAGTATGTCAGGTTAGATACTGTTGTGCGCGCCACGATATTATGCGCACTAAGGCAAGGCCAACTACGCTGAGTGGAGCGTCGCTTGTCCGAACGTACGAGCGCAACACAGGTCAGTGAGCGGCCTCGGATTTCTTGGCTAGCTCCGTACGCATTAAGGAAAGTTGAAATACAAAAAAACATACAGTCTGCAAAGAGGAGATGGTGCAGTGTTAGAAAAAAGGCAACAGTATGCGGAACCGCAGTTGAAAGTTTTCGGGACGATAGAAGAGATCACCCAAACCAAACCTCCAGGCAGCAGTGATCTTAATCAAGGCTCAGAAGTCGGCTAGCCAAAGTAACGGTCATTAGACAAGCTTAGATGCAGTAGCCACTCGTCTCATCGAGATACGGGGAACGACCGCGCGCTCATGCTTTTTAGGATTATTTTTGACGTTCTGGCAGGGTGTTTTAACGCTCTCGCCATCGTCTTCTGCCGCTTGATTCGCTGCTGCTCCCTCACAAAAAGCTTACGCAGATCGCAAATCTCATCTCGTGTCAATACTTCTGAGAGAATCACCGCGCGCTGCCAATAGTCTGCATGCTCGGTTTTCAATACGTCCCAGTTAATTCGGTCACTGACAAGTCCCTTCTGCAGAGCGAAGTTCCATAAAGGCGTGCTAGGATATGGAGTCAACAGGTACAGCTCCGCATTCAGTTTGTACTTTTTGATGAACCTGAGCGTTTGCAAGACGTCTTCCCTCGTTTCGTGTGGCGCCCCGATTATAAAACTGCCTTCAGGCGTTATTCCGTGCCTCTTAAATGTTCTAACAGCGTTTTCATTGTCACGCAGGCTTACAGTAGGCCCTTTGTAGTACCGTAGAATGTGGGGGCTCCCTGATTCGAGCCCCATATTGACGAATTGGATCCCCATACGCGCTAGCAGTTGCGCCACTTCATCGGTTACTAAGTTGGCTCGCGCGTGGCACCAGAAGCGAAGCGTACCCAAAAGCCGTTTCTTTTCCAACAATTCAACAATTTGGCGTAGTCTGGGCACGTCGGCTATGAAGAGATCGTCCCAAATATGGATAAAGTGGGACGGCACGCGATAGTTCTCGACGATGTGAGCGATCTCGTTAACGACGTATTGTGCTGAGAAGTGCCTGATGTTTCCCCAGAAACACGACATCGAGCAGAAAATACACCTATACGGACATCCTCGAGACGTCATCATCGTCATTTGCTTGAAACTAAGCAGGTCTCGCGCAGGCATAGCAATCTGGTCGAGAGGCTCGATCGGCGGCCTCTGCTGGGTCTTGATGGGCACGCCGTTTCGCTTAAAAACAATGCCTTGGATCTGCTGCAGTGCATCCGGATCAAGGCCCGATTCGCTCTCAAAGACGTCGAGAAGTTCGACTATGGTTTTTTCACCTTCGCCGAGTATACCGACGTCCATATGATCAGTGAGTGACGCGGGCAATGTCGAGATGTGTACGCCGCCCATAATGACCGGTAGCCCGTACAACTTCGCGATCTTCGCGTACGCGCTCGCTCGATTGAAGTTCCCGCTTACTGCCGTTATGGCGATGATATCTGGTTTGAAGGAACGAATCTCGGCTTCGACATCCTTGTCCACAACTGTAAATTCAAAATGCGTTTGGCCAAATGCACCCCTCAATGCGCTTGCCAGATAGCCCAAGCCTAACGGCGCGTGAAACGCTTCAACGGATCGCGCCGCATCGATTGCGTTTATGAACATGATGCGGGTCGTCATTGGAGCTCCCTAAATACCCAAATCGGCTCACGCGTTGGCGAGCGCGAGACAATCGTGAGTTTCTCTTGATGCATAAAAGTGAGCAAGTAAAGCTTCCTTATAGTTACC
>JBAXDW010000293.1:0-1914 GCA_037140755.1 Methanobacteriota archaeon | reverse complement strand
GTCCTCAGTTCGCCACCCGTTGAGTAGTGAGCTGAAGACCCTCTTGTGGGAGTCAGACTTAAAAACCTGCAAAAGCGGGACTAGATCAGCCGGGTCATTGACGATGCGGGTCCTGTTGTTCATGTGACTACCTCGCATGGTAGAACGCTTCAAAAGTAATTAAACCTTTTGAACTCCGGAATAGACATTAGTTAGGAGCGCGTTTATAGAATGCAACACGAATTGCGACAATTTGATTGCTATGGAACCACAACCGAATGAGCGCACACGAGCGAAAATCCGCGTGAAGGGCGTTGTGCAAGGGGTCGGCTTTCGGCCCTTCGTTTACAAGCACGCCGTTGAGCTGCTACTGACCGGCTACGTCAAGAACCTTGGCGCTCACGTCGACATCGACGTTGAAGGATCGCACGCTGCTATCGTTCGGTTCATCGTGTCTCTCAAACAAGGTCCGCCCATATCGCGCATCGATGATGTGCAAGTTGAGTGGCACCGCCCGTGCGGGTACACCGAATTCACAATAGCACCGAGTGGTGAGGGTGAGTTTGGCTTCACGTCGCCTGATATAGCCATCTGTGACGATTGTCTCAACGACTTGAGAGAGAGCAGCCGGTACAAAAATTATTGGGCCACCTCATGCGTCAACTGTGGCCCACGATTCACTGTCACCGAGCGACTCCCATACGACCGTGAGACGACTTCAATGGTGGACTTTCCGATGTGTGCTGAATGCGCTCAGGAGTACCGCAACCCACACGACAGACGGCACCACGCGCAAACCATTGCTTGTGAACGCTGCGGCCCGACGCTATCGCTGCTCGATACTAATTTGAAACGCATTGATGATCCGATCCGCACAGCCGGACGACTATTGCTTGCGGGCAACGTTTTGGCAATAAAAGGGATTGGCGGCTTTCATCTCGCGTGCATCTTCGGTTCTGCCGTCGAACTCAAGCGACGTCTGGGCAGACAAACACAACCCCTTGCGATTATGGCGCCGAATGAAGCGTGGGTGGAAAACAACCTCCACGTGAACACAGAAGAACGCTCCTTACTCACCTCTAACAAACGGCCTATAATGGTGCTCGACAAGCGCTGTGAAGGCAAGTTCAGCGAAGTCTCTGATCTCCACAATATGGGCGTAATGCTGCCCTACAGCGGCCTACACCACTTGCTCTTTGACATAGTGGATCAACCGCTTGTTATGACAAGCGCAAACACGCCAGGCGAACCGATGATTATCGCAATCGATGACGCGCTTGCGAACTTACGTCAAAAAGCAGATTTCTTCCTGCTGCACGATCGGCGCATCATCAACCGCTGTGACGACTCCGTATTGCGAGTGCTCGACCAGCCAGCGTTTATCAGGATGTCACGCGGCTATGCACCCACCTCTTTCGCAGTGCCCGTGCAGTACGATAAGAACGTTCTCGCGCTGGGGGCTGAGATGAACTCGACGGTAACGACCTACAAAGACGGGCGATGCTACGTTAGCCAACACGTAGGCAACATCGACAAACCGGAGACCTTCGATTACTTCGAAGCCTCAGTCCACAATCTCGTTTCTATGAGCGGTGTCGACGTAAGTGTCATCGCGCACGACTATCATCCGACGTTACGTTCAACGCGCCTCGCTGCCGCGCTCGGAGAGACATACGCCGTTCAGCACCACCAAGCGCACATTGCTTCGCTCATTGGTGAAGGAGCGCCCAATGACCTTATAGGCATCGCCATTGATGGCATAGGCTACGGGTATGACGGCACAATCTGGGGCGGGGAGGTATTTTCGCCGATATTTGAACGAATTGGCAGTCTTATACCCGTCCCTATGCCGGGTGCGGATTTGGCTACGAGGTATCCAATTCGAATGGTCGCCGGAATCCTTCACGGTATCTACGAAGACCGCAAGCTCGCAAC
>JBAXDW010000292.1:0-1914 GCA_037140755.1 Methanobacteriota archaeon | reverse complement strand
ACCTGTTTTTCGCCCACACTGGCCTAGTAAGGCGCTTTCAGCGACATGGCACGCAATCTAGACGCGGAACTCAAACGCCGCGACCGGATAGACTAGTTTATGCTCAGTCAATATATCCGGGTCAATCTCGCCAAAAGTTCCGACAGTCTCTTCATCAACGAGAATCGTGGCACGCCTTCCCTCAATGAAAGATGCATGGTTAGATTCACTGACCTCGAACGGACAGCCCAACTCCCGGAAAACGGCTTTCACCACCTTCTTCATTTCCGTAAAGCTGGCTGCACCGGATGCGATAACGCCCGCGCAAAGGCGACGTTCCTGGGCCGCTTCGGCGACAATGCGGACGACATCACCCACCTCGTACACCATTTGTGGATACTCTCGGTGCTGATTGACCGCTAACGTGTCTATCAAACCAGGCAACAGCTTCGTCCGCAAGCTGATATGCTCCTCAAGCAGGGGATTCTCAATAATGACCGCTTCGCTCGGATCAGAAGCCAACATGAGCGTGATCACCTCGAGGAACCCCAGGCCCTGCAATACGTCTCTTATTATCGTTGATCGTTGCTCTTCATCCAGCCTGCTGCCGATCGTTCCGAGCTTCGGATATGAAGGTGGAACGTTTTCGTAGCCAAAACCTATCGCAACGTCTTCGATGATGTCTACCGGGTGCATGATATCAGTCCGGTAGCACGGAACGGATACCGTCATACGGCCAGCGTCGACCTCTGCTTCCATGCGCATCTTCTGAAGTGATGCAGTGATCATCTCTTCGGCGATTTCGACGCCAATACGCTGCACTACGTCGCTCTTTGTGACTACGAAGGTCGAACCGCCCATGTCAGGAGTGTTGAACACTTGGCCTGTGTCTCGATAAACGACTTCCACCGTCTCGATAGCCGCTCCTCGGTCGTACAGAGCTGCGACGAGAATGTTAAGGCAGTCTTTTATCGCTTTCATTTCGAGGCCAGTCACCTCAATAAACAGATCAGTCGTTTTCTCACTCACGCGCGTGAGTTCGCCATTGACAATAGGCGGAAATGAGAGGACGTTTTCGTTTGCGTCTAGGATGAGCGGGTGATGGTCGCCGACGATGTGCGCATATTCCTTTCCCTTCGGATGAACGCGAAGAATCTCAGCGGGGGTCATCGGTTCGGAAAAATCAAGCGGTACGAAGGCGACTTCGCCGAGCGTGTACCTAAAAGGCGGGCTGACCCGCGAGAGATCGTGAATGCCGATCGATGCCTTTCGTCGATCCCGCCCAACACCCCAGTGCAAGTCTTCTTGCAAATCGATTAGTGACTTAACCGTTCTTTCATCGAGCGTAACTCCTCGCACGACTGCGCAAACCACGTAAGGGCGCACCGCGTTTACGGATGAGTCGATCTCGATTTCGATGCCCGAATGTGAAAGTATGTACTCGGGGAGGCCCGTCTCGATTCCGAGCATACCTCTGACCGCTCGAGCTGCGCCCTCAACGCTAAACAAATCAGGCCTATTTGGGAAAAACTCTACTTCTATGTCGTCGTTGACGCACCCGACGTCCGCCCCGAGGCGCGGAAGCAGCTCAACGATCGTATCAACGTCGGTGCCTACCATCTCTTCAAGTTCCGCACGGTTCAGGGTAACAACTGGCAATTAAGACTCCTTAGGGTAGCACGCTAGGCATATTACGCAACCACGCAACATCGCTGAGGTAGAGCTTTCTGATATCGGTCAGTCCCATCTTGAGCATAGCTATCCTCTCGATACCAATGCTGAATCCCAGGACGCTTTTGAGTCCAAGCGGTTGTGTCACTTCAGGCCGAAAAACGCCCGCCCCGACTAACTCAAGCCAGCTGCCATCAGCAAAGATATCGCCTTCCAAGCTCGGTTCAGTGAACGGAAAATAGCCAGGCCTAAATCGAACGCGAT
>JBAXDW010000291.1:0-1930 GCA_037140755.1 Methanobacteriota archaeon | reverse complement strand
AAAGGATCTGCATCGTGTCGTAGATGGCCATGGTGGACGTCACGCTGCCGCCGGGTGAATTGAGATAAAAGTGGATGTCCTTGCGGCGGTTTTCGCTCTGCAGGTAGAGGAGTTTCATCACCACTTCGTTGGCGTTTCCATCGAAGATCTCCCCTTGCAACAGAATGATCCTGTTCTCAAGGAGGAGGTCGCCCAGCGTCATCTGCCGCTGCCGCTGGTAATCGCGGTAGGCGCCGGAGGCTTGCGAAACGGATGGACGCTCGTGCATGTCAGATCTCGAGTGGACGCGTTGAAGAAAAGCGTTGCAGAAAAGCGTTGCTTGAGTGGTCCTCTACAAAAAAGGTGTCAGCGTAGTTAAAAGTTCAGCGCTGCACGTAAGACAATTATATGTGGAGGAATGAGGCAATCCAAATTGAGCTTAGAGCGAGAAAAATTGACCGCCGTTGTTTCGTTGCAGGCTGATAGCTTCTGGTGAACCCTAGGTCAGGAGCCAGTTCTGCGTTTTTCGTCCTCGGTCACTGTTCCACTTTCGTCTTTACATCTTGATACAGGAACGCAGTGATCTCTACCAGGTTATTTCATTTCCGTTTCTTGTTCTGGTTCTTCTTCCGCAAACTCCACGAGCTTCAGCATAATTTTCCCCCTTTCCGGCTTTGCCTTCATAAGGAAGTATTCGCCTCCGCTCAAGTCAAAGAGCTCTCTGATTTTTTTCGGGATCACGACATAGTACGACGTGCCGTCTGGACGCATGTACCCTTTGACGAGCACACGCTGGTGTTCTGATTTTCTTTCTTCTTCGACCATCCGTATCATCTCTCATAAAGAGCAGTTGATTGACTCCACATGAACAGTGCCAGATACTAGAAAAAAGAGGTGAAATTCTCACCTCTCTATTAGTGTCTTGAGCATACGTAATGTCTCTACCTTGTGTTGGATGAGTTTGACTTTGCACTCTTTCTTCATGATTTGCTCATCGAGCTTGCGCAGCATATACTGCTTCTTGGCGTCGTCATCGAGCTGTTCCCACATCATTTTCTTCATGAGCCAGCTCTTTTTCATGCCCATACCGTGCTCCATTCCCATCTCTCCTTCGTGTTTTTCTTGCATGTCGTCTTCACCTCCTGTGATGATAAGTATGTTAAACATACTAATTATTACTATCATACTAATACGTTGCGATCATGAAGGCCCGACCCACCGTTCGCAATATGGTAATTAGCTGGTCGCCTAAATGTGAGCTACGAAAACTACAACCCAAATCGTTCTTACCTGATCGATATTCGGGTCGTCAGCATGTCGAAGCTCGTATGAACGATTATGACGCTCTCGGGCGGGCGGACACCCAAGACAAATCAAAGTAGCAATATCCTTATGTCCAAACGCATAACAGTATATCGTAATTCGGAGAAATGAGACAATGAAAATTGAGATTGGAGCGAGGAATTGCCTTTACCCAATGCCAACGACACTCGTCGGAGCAACGTTGGACGGAAGGCCTAACTTCATCACCATCGCGCACGTCGGAATTATGGATCCGGGATGCGTCTCTTTGGGAATGTCAAAGGCCCACTATACTAATGCGGGCATCAAAGAGAACGGCGCATTCAGCATTAATCTGCCCTCTGCCGAGATGGTGCACGAGACTGATTACTGCGGCCTCGTTTCGGGGAGGCACGTTGATAAAGCAGAGCTTTTTAACGTGTCCTACGGCCAACTCAAGACGGCCCCTCTGATTGATGAGTGTCCTGTAAGCATGGAGTGTAAGCTTGTGAAAGTGGTCGATTTCCCTAAACACGATGTGTTCGTCGGCGAAATCGTGGCCACTTATGTTGAGGAAACGGTGCTTACCAACGGTGTTGTGGACTACGGCAAAGTACACCCGCTGCTTTTCACCATGTCTGACAAGAGTTACTGGAAGCTGGGCGAGAAA
>JBAXDW010000290.1:0-1953 GCA_037140755.1 Methanobacteriota archaeon | reverse complement strand
AACACTGGGAATCCAAATAAATATAATGAGGTCCATTATATAACCGACCTGTCTGATGCCAGTTAAGGTGACGGAGGGCAGCAAAACATTGAAAAAGGCAACATAAATAACTAAAGTCACTACTTCGAGCACCAATCTTTGCATAAAGGTTAAACACACTTACAGTGAGATATGCTTTGCTGTATGCGCGATTTAAGGAGGCGTGATAGTCAAGATGAGGTTATTGCCAAAAAAGACGTTTTTTACAACCGGTGTCGGAACACACCGAGAAAACTTAGAAAGTTTTGAAAAAGCTTTGAGAGACGCAGGTATAGAGAAATTTAATCTTGTCACTGTGAGTTCAATATTACCGCCTAATTGCGAGATCATTGCAAAGGACAAAGGGCTCAAACAACTGCTTCCCGGGGAGATAGTTTTCTGCGTAATGTCGAGACTTGCATCGAATGAACCGAATAGGAAAATTTCAGCGTCATTGGGTTGTGCAATTCCCACGAATCCAAACGCGTTTGGCTATATTTCGGAACATCACGCATTTGGCGAGACGACAGAGAATTCAGGCGCCTACGCTGAGGGACTGGCGTCGAGCATGTACGAGACTGGGACTGATTCTAAGCCAAAGGACACGTTTAACGTTGCTACATCTGCGGTCGTTAGCGCAGATAGCTCGTGGACTACCGTTTTGTCAGTCGCTGTATTTTTGTTGTAACCACACCTTCAATACATAAAAAGAGATTTTTCGATGAAGTTCACGACGTCGACGTTATACTGCTCACACTTTTTTACCAACTTACGTTTATGAGGCGCGCTGGCCATCGCTTTTTCTTGCGCGCGTCAGCTATTATCGCTTTTACTTTCTAGGTGACTAAACGGAAACAAGTGACTCGGATTGCGAATGGGGATATTTGTCTTTAAAAGCACGCCTCGCAGAATTTTGCTTAAGAATGTCAATGAACAGAACAAGAAAAAAACCGCTCTATGCTCCTAGGTTTGAAAGCGCCGCAGTTGACATCATCAAAAGCAACGAACGACGTCGACGAGATATCTGCGATTTGAGTTCTGCAGACATCACAAGTTTTCAAGAACGGATTTATCGACACTATCGGAATAAAGGTCGAATGCTGCCATGGAGGGAGACTCGCGATCCGTACAAAATACTCGTCTCCGAACTAATGCTGCAACAGACTCAAGTAGAGAGAGTAGTAGCTAAGTATAAGATGTTTTTAAACGTTTTTCCGAACTTTTCGGCGCTTGCGCGCGCTCCACTAAAAAACGTGCTCGATGTGTGGCAAGGTTTAGGATACAATAAGCGAGCAATCGCGCTGAAACGAATAGCACAGACCGTTGATGCAGAATCTGCAGGAAAGCTGCCGTCTGACTACTCGGCCTTAGTAGGTCTGCCGGGAGTTGGACCTGCGACTGCCTGCGCGATATTAACTTTCGCATTTGATATGCCGACGGTTTTTATCGAAACAAATATTAGAACCGTGTTCATCCACACCTTCTACACCGAAGAACGAGGCGTAGAAGACGATGAAATCTACCCACTCGTCGAGTGCACGCTTGATCGGTCAAATCCTCGTATGTGGTATTATGCGCTCATGGATTACGGCGCGATGCTGAAGAAGCAGTTTAAAAATCCAAGCCGAAATAGCGCTCAACATAAGAAACAGGTGCCGTTCGAAGGCTCCAATAGGCAATTGCGCGGTAAGATAATCTCTTTGATTGTTGCCCACCCAGAGATAACTGAAACTGATTTGAAGAGGCGGCTCCACGCCGACCCTCAATTAATATCGCGTAATCTACAAAAACTCGAAGCAGAAGGCTTTGTTAAGCGTGACCAGACTAAGTTCGTCATAGTTTAGGGCGCACTCTGAATTGGAGACAGTCGCAGTGTCACTCCCGCGGTTGACTTTCTAGTTGACCGGCGGATATCCTTTATAGTAGTAAGATGAA
>JBAXDW010000289.1:0-1977 GCA_037140755.1 Methanobacteriota archaeon | reverse complement strand
ATAAAAAAGAAATAAAACAAGGCTCCGATAACGAAAAGAAGCGGAATTAGTGCAATGATGAAGTAGGGCGAGATACTGCCCATAATTTTACCGAGATCTAAGCCATTTCCGGTGCTATTTTGCGTTGCGCTATCGCTGACGGTCGTTGAGACTCGGGGCGACTGCGGTGTCGGGCTAGCTTGGGGAAGCGTAGGCTCGGCTGAGGGCACTACAGAGGGCACCAAAACGTCAGGAATGTCGCTTTGAGCTATCATAAAGCGAACTGTGCCCAGGTATGACATCGTTAAAACAGGGAGTATTTCATCCGTATGAACCGCAGACAACGGTGTTTGGGGCACTGTTTGGACGGGTGTTGCATGTGTCGCCGCAACTGAAGCATTGCCAGGACTTGCCACGATGTGAATTGAAAGCGCAAGCATAAGCAAAATTAGAGCAAATACCGCTCCGATATTAAAGCTACGCGTGAGCTGCGTCATAGCACTGCCACCGTTTTATTGCCTTCTACTTCTTCGCGCGAGTATAAGAGTTTTTATGTAAGCGCCCTGACTCGTCACGAACCGCAGTTGTTATGCTGCGAAAAAGAGCTGCGAGACGTGGGAAAGCCTTTTGACGGTGGCCAAAGCGTTCACAAGTCTTTGCTACAATGGCGTGCCGCTCAAAGCGTCACGAGCCCGAAAAGTCGTTGCGTTTTTTTGCTGACTCAACTTCTGCGGGTCAGTCGCTTTCCGTCCTAGAAGCGGTTAGCGAGGTGCCCACTCCCGTCGACCCAAGAGTCCTTGATTTAACAGAGTGCAGTTGCTGTCACAAACGATAGCACATCGCCATCTTGCTTCACCTCTCTTAGAGAGCTGAGACGGAAGGAAAGGCGGACAGCAACTAAGCCAATCGGTTTCGTAGATTACTTGAGCCACGTCATCATGGCGCGGAGCTTGCTACCCACCGTTTCCATCGGGTGCTCTCGCTCTTTTTGCGTGAGGGCGTTGAACACCGGCCGGTGAGCTTGGTTCTCAAGTATCCATTCGCGTGCGAACTCTCCAGTTTGAATGTCTTTGAGGAGCCCTCGCATGGCCTCACGTGTGTCGTCAGTGATAATGTACTCGCCTCGTGTGAGGTCACCGTATTCCGCCGTATCGCTGATTGAATGGCGCATCCAAGAAAGCCCGCCTTCGTGGATAAGGTCAACTATGAGCTTTAATTCGTGCACACATTCAAAATAGGCAATTTCCGGCTTGTATCCCGCGTCGACCAACGTTTCAAAGCCGGCTTTGATCAGTGCGGTTGTTCCGCCGCAAAGGACGGCTTGCTCTCCGAAGAGGTCGGTCTCCGTCTCTTCCTTAAACGACGTCTCAAGGACCCCCGCTCGCGTGGCACCTATGCCCTTGGCGTAGGCCAGTGCCATTTGGAATGCGTTCCCCGTGTAATCTTGCCACACGGCCACTAGCGACGGGACGCCCTCTCCTTGCGTATATACACGGCGCACGAGGTCTCCCGGTCCTTTTGGCGCAATCATAAACACGTCAACGTTTGCCGGGGGGAGGATCTGGCTATAGTGAATGTTGAAGCCGTGGGAAAATGAAAGCGCGTTCCCCTCTTCGAGGTGCGGTTCGATTTCAGCTGCGTAGACGGCCGCTTGGCGCTCGTCGGGGACTAGCATCTGGACGATGTCCCCCTTTTTTACCGCCTCTTGGACGCGTACGACGTCAAAGCCGTCTTTTTGCGCCTTTTCCCCCCGTCTCCCCCTACGCAAGGCAAAGATTGCCTCCAATCCCGAGGCTTTCAGGTTCATTGCTTGCGCGTGTCCTTGGCTGCCGTAACCGATGATTGCGATTCTCTTGTCGCTCAGATATTTCAAGTCAGCGTCTTCGTTGTAGAACATTTTTACCATTTATTAACTCCTCCACCTGCCACTTTAGCTTGTTTAGTTGTGAGGTGCACAAAAAATAGCTTGCGGCGCTTCGAGCGTTTAATCACACCCAT
>JBAXDW010000288.1:0-1994 GCA_037140755.1 Methanobacteriota archaeon | reverse complement strand
CGCGTTCCGACTGCCCTCGCACGCCCACTCCTGCGTTGCTCATTCGCTGATCATACGGGAGAAGGCAGGCAACCTTACCGGGGCGGCGATGGTCACCAAGGGTTCTCACGCCGATTTTACGAGATGTGTCACGCCAAATTTAGGGCGGAGCGACCACCTCCCCGCAATCGGCGGCCCCCCTCTCAACCGGCAGATCGACCGCGGTCGTTTCGCCGGCGTTTAGCTCGGCGTTTCGAAATGAAACATCACGATTGTCACCGCACTGAGCGCGAGGGCTCAAGGGCGCCTTGGTCTGCAGCTATCATCGCAACCGCAAACTTTTTTGACTACTGAAAGAGACTTCGCACAGAAGTAGGTGCGCCCAAGAGGGTAGGGCGAGCGATGAATGCGAGGCGCCAGCTCGAGACCCAGAGATGCCCCCTCTAGCCCATCCGCCACTAAGGGTCGTGATTGTTCTAGTTGCAGACCTGAGCGAGAAGGATCGTCAAGCTACCAAGGACGGGCTCTGAACCCCTTGCATAACGGCTATCAACGTTTCAGCAACAACGCAGGCTGATTAAGAAAAATGCAATAACGTTGCATATGAGAGAGTAGACTTCTGGCTCCTTATTCACAATCATCAGCTTTGTCTAGGATCCGAGTGGAGTTAAGAACTTATTGAAACGAGGCAGGGTGTTTCCCGCCTTCGACTTGTTGTAGGTTCAGAGCCATTTGTCGGCTATCCGCTACGCGAGTTGAAACGAATCTATCATCTTCTGAGCTGTTTCCACGTATTTGTCGTAGTTATCCGGACCCGCCTTATACGTAACCATATACGCAGTGCCGTTTTTCACCGTCCATATTTGCATAATCTTCATCGGACGGTAGATCGTTGCCGTATAAACGCTTTTATAGGCAGCAGTGCCTGCGAGCGTTGTATTACCAGCTTCAATCTGCTTGAAGTCTGAATAGTTATGCATAGCTGCCGTCACGTTAAGCGTTACACTGCTAAGGGTATCTACCGGCTCTATCACTTGCACGTTAAGATTGTCTGTGCTATTGCCTGTTGGTAGTCCGAAAAGAACTGCTAACGCTCCACTTTCCGGTTCTTCCCCGATCCAATCTGACGGGTACTTGATCGTGAAACCAGCGGGGCTTACGTACGTATTCGTTGGGGTACCTGATGACTCCGTATTCGCAGCGCAGCCGGCAATGGCCACGATGATAACAAGCGCAGCAGCGCTCAATGCAATCCATCGGTTCATCGATCTGTCGGGCAGAACTAGGCGCCACTTGAGCTATAAGCATTTCGCCTCATTTTTTGTGCAATAACAGAAGGCAGCCTCAGTAGTTTTCACGGGTTGCTTACACATTCTAAAATTTGAACGAGATCGTAGTGCTATGCGCTTATGCCTGCAGCCGGCCTATAGAGCGAACTTGTCGATTTGGCTGCTTTCAAAACCTGGCCTTAGCTAGGTGTATAGGTGTTTTTAGTCCCCAATGCTGCGCTGAGCGTAACGGCGGCGAGATCTCCCGCCGAGTGCCTTTGAAACGAGCTGTCGCCGGACAGTTACAAAGCTTTTTAAGGTTGTAAGTATGGATATTAAGCGTTTAGGCACTGTGAAAGCGGCGTCTAACAAGAGATGTTGGACAGTACACTTCTCTAATGCAACATTAGTTTTCAGGAATCCGAGCGCGAGACTATCCCGATAATAATGGCCAAGTGAACTATGTTCGCACGTAGGCCAACTTCAACATCTATGTCGCGCCGCTCACTCAGCAGTGAATCAAAGACGCGATGAATCGACGAGCAAGTGCCGCTGTCCGACGTGAGTGAGGTGAAAATATGGAGTTCAATAGGAAACACATTGCAATCGTGCTCGTTGTCCTTTTCCTCTGTTCAGTAGGGGCAGTGGGAGTTACGATTGCGCAGACGCCTACTGGAAGTTCCGCGCAAAAGTCGACCGCAACGTCGACTCCCACGACTGCCGGAGAGGGCCAGATCTCGCCGGTCA
>JBAXDW010000287.1:0-2012 GCA_037140755.1 Methanobacteriota archaeon | reverse complement strand
CGGAGGTTGTTCGCAATGTGTTTCATTCAACAGCGTGAGCAGCTTAATCATCCCTCTCGTTTCGTACAAGATATAGGCATAGAGCGGAAGAAAGGAAGCACAACTCCAATCGATATCTCTTTCGCCTATATCATAGAGCAAAGAACGCTTTTACATGCAAGGCGCTTTTAACGGATACCCTTTAAGTGGAGACACCAATGAATGATTATGACAACTTTTTCTTGCCCGTAACTGACGTGAACAAAGCCAAGGAATTCTATAACACTGTGCTAGGGCTTCCGATGAAATTTGACTTCTCCGAGCGAGGTATGGTAGCGTTTACCGTTGGAAGTCAAGAACCTGCACTAATCTTGAAAGACGTGCACCAGTTTCCTGATGCTCGACCAACGATCTGGTTTGTAGTTGATGACGTTGAAGGCGAGTACGAGCGCCTGAAGCAACGAGGTCTTAAGTTTTTCTCAGAGCCTTTTTTGATAGCAACCGGACAGGCAGTCGAGTTTGAAGATCCGTTTGGCAACAGACTGGGGATAACAGACTACTCGGTTACACGGAGCACTGTACGTCACGACGCTCACTATACCGCGTGTTGCGGATTATTTTGCTACGACTGTATCCCCTCGAACGCCGCGCTTTTTTTCGCTCTTGAGCGGCTAGAGACGCTGCTCGCAGCGCTGCACTTTAATGACTATGCGCGGCTAAAAGCACAAACAAACGAGACATTCAAAGCGTATCCTACGTTTGAACACGTCCTACACGAGATCAAAGAGTTACGCTGTAAGGCGCCGTGTTAAGAAGGTGGCGGCAAGCCTGACTGCGCTATTAAGCACTGTGTAGAGCGTCAGCACTATACGGGGTGCTGGGAATGTCCCGATGTTTCGTGCTGCGAGTTGCTTGCCCCGCTCAAAGAATTTCACGGGGAGACGATCGACCATAGCCTTGCCATGATACGGCGATACGGTCGTGATAACTGGAGTGACAAGCGAGAAAGGCACTATCGGTGGTCTTAATCGCAGTTTATACACGAAATGGTAAAAGAATACGACACCGTGGCGAGTCGACCACGCTCGTGTGCGCTCCGTGTCACGCCGTCATACGATGATTTTCTCTCTCTTTTTTCATCGTCTAGCCAGAAGCGACTTTGAGGGCCTGATTCGATCGCTGTCGGGTGAAAAATCACAACGGGCATGCGGCACTGCGCGTCCTGCTAAGCGTGGAACCGTTCGCGCGTCACGCAACGCAGCAAAAAAGCGGTAAAACGGTTGCGTTATTTGACGCTGTAACGCCTCACACTCGCGCCAAAGACGCTAAGTTCCCAAAGAAGAGGTTTCCTATGCCAACACCGAGCAGCGTCAATACAATTACAACCACGATGAGGATGATGACTATGACCATAAGCGCGATAATTTCAGCGATTGCGAGAGCGAATCCAAGCCGTATGCCAAATCCGATGAGCCCCCCAATGCCGAGGTGCATCAACTCATCGAGTGCGTTACGCGGTGGCTCAGGTAGCTCGGCGCTTGCCTCGTACTGCACGATCTCTGGCTGCCGAGGTGCAGGCATGGGCACGTCCGGCTGCAACGGTTCGCCACACCGCCTGCAAAATTCAGCATCCGCATAATTGACGGCTCCGCATTTTTCACACAGCAAGCGGTCTGCTTCTTCCATCGTTTCACCTCGGATATTTTTTTTCTCCTTGCTAGTGTCGCTCTTTTTTTGAGCGGAGATGATCTTTTTTTGAGCGGAGATGAATCGCAGCTCCTTCCCGGTGAGCGAATGCCAGCCGGTAGCTTTGGTCATAGCGGTCGCCCGCTGCTTCGTGCGCAAGCAACGCCCTCTCTCGCGTGTCTGGGCTAATGCACGCGTATCGTCACGACCGCGCTCGTCGACCCCTTATACCACGTATCACCGGCGAAGGTGGCGTAGTAAGTTCGTATTCCGGCGGAGCCAAAGTTTTGAGTGAGGGTGATCTGGCCGTTGGCATTGGTGGTCTTAGTGGTGTCGGTGTACTTGAT
>JBAXDW010000286.1:0-2015 GCA_037140755.1 Methanobacteriota archaeon | reverse complement strand
TCTCTACTACGATGATACGTCCAAGCTGACCGATGCTATGCAAGGAAAAATTAACGAACTAAAGACCGACGTTCAAGCCATCTTCTATCCGGAGAACTTGTCGATTTTTGAACTTGTCCAAACAGAACAAGAATAAACGCTGCGTCGTGCGTCAAGTCAGCTTCGTACCTTTTTTCGTGGTCTGCTAGTTGAACGCGCAATTAACTCTCTGTTTAAGAACGATCCGCAAGACCCAGCGTAGGGCAAGCACATCGAAACGATGATGAACCACATCGATAAAAGCAGAGTGTAGAGTATCTTTCACTTGCGAGTTTAGGACTCCAGCGTTTGCGCTAGATTTTCAATTGCCATCGTATCCCAGTACTGGTGGGTGTGTTAGAAACTTTGACGTCACGCGATGATGCTCAAAATTTTTTTGTCTAGCGGTTTTCCTGCACAACTGCTTTCCGGCGGGATCCATTTCAGCGGAGACGCGATTCGAAACGTTGAAGCTTAGTAGCGTTCCTGTAACGACTCAATGGATGTTGAGCCACCCCCCCAAAGAAAAGTAAACGAGATGATGGTGAAGGTTTTTGAGAGCTTCGAGCTGCTGCTGTACGGCATAGTCGGTGTTTTGCTGATTGTTATAGCTTTCGTCGCAATCGTTTCAGAGATGGATGACGTCGTTACCTACTTCCTGACTGACAGCCCGATAATTGGACTAAGCTTTATTTTCGCCGCGATAATCGTCCTTGAGCTGCTGATGACAGTTATCGGCTATATGAAGACCAAATCCATTAGTTTGGGGCTGCTTCTCGGTGCCGGTCTCACGGCAATGGTGCGGAAAATCATCGGCTTCGGCTACCTGCACGTCGAGACGCAAGATTTTGTGCTCGTCTTAGCCGCGACTGTCGTTCTCGTTGTCGCGCTCTACTTTGTGGGCGAAAAAACGATTCACACTTAGTTGCGTGCTCTTGTTTTGCCGGTCACAGGAATTAGTTAGATATATAAACACGTGGCACGTTTCGATGAGGTAATGGGGAGACTTTCGCAAAGCATCAACCTCATAAAAGCTACCTTTTCCGTCCTCAGAAAGGACAAACAATTGGTGTTCTTTCCGCTGATCTCCGGATTCGCATTCATTCTCGTTCTCATAGCGTTCATCGAGCCCTGGGTCTTCTTGATTGGTACAAAGGGAATATACAACCCCTATGCGATCTATCCGGCCAACTTCCTCTTCTATCTCATTAGCTACGCTGTTGTGATCTTCTTCAACACTGGATTGATCACCTGCGCCCACATCAGGCTCACAGGAGGCGACCCCACCATCCGTGATGGTTGGAAGAACGCCGTGCGACACATAAGGCCGATCATCGCTTGGGCACTCATTTCTGCAACGGTTGGTCTTATCCTTCAAATAATCGCCGACCAGGCCGGTGTGGTCGGAGAGGTCATCCGGGGCATCGTCGGCGGTCTATGGAGCCTTGTCACCTTCTTTGTTGTCCCTGTTCTAGTGTTTGAAGAGAAAGGCGTAGCCGATGCCATCAAGGAGTCGTGGGGTTTGTTCAAGCGAACGTGGGGTGAGAACGTCATCGGACAGATCTCGCTTGTGTTGCCCTTCGTCGCGATCGGCGCGTTGGTTATTGTCGCGGCGGTCGGAGTGGCATTCGTCGGTAACCCCGTCCTTACGGTGGCTGCCCTCGTTGTCGCGATTATCCTCATTGCAGCGCTTGGTATCGTGTACGCTGCACTGCACGGCATCTTCGTGGCAACGCTCTATGTCTACGCACAGTCCGGACAGGTGCCTGCAGGCTTTCAGCCGGGACTGGTTGAGGGTGCGTTTGCCCCCAAGAAACCAAAGAAAGGCGTCATAGGCGGTCAGATTTAAGGGCAGAATGATGGCAAAAAAGACGCTCTTAGGGACGACCGGCCGTCCCTGCGATGCGCTGATAGACTGTTATTGAAACCGTTGTACCCAGTGCGGAGGTTGTTCGCAATGTGTTTCATTCAACAGCGTGAGCAGCTTAATCATCCCT
>JBAXDW010000285.1:0-2019 GCA_037140755.1 Methanobacteriota archaeon | reverse complement strand
GTCTCAAAGGTGAAGATTGATGGACGCGTGCGTCACATCACCTCCGACGAGATAACCGCGTCGTACAACCGTGACAAATACAATCCAGTCGACGGTGAGCTCGTTAAAGCAGCCGATGACCTCGCAGCATTCATGGAAGCGTACCTTGCCCTGCAGAACGGCATTTCGAATTCACAACTGCAGACCGCCGTTCAAGAGAAGCAACTGTTCTATCGAGGGAGGGCGATTGCTGGCATAAACCTCGGCAACGTTTATGCGGGTTTCAGTTAGGTCGGAGTGCGCACTGTTTTTTTAAATTATAGAAGGAATGCGCTACGAGTCCCATGGCTTCAATGAAAGCGCCCTTGCTGAGTCCATCTCGACTTCAGTTTTGCAGAACCCAAAACCGGGTGTTTTTGCCCTAGTTGCTTCACTTTACGCACCTAACGCTATCAACGGGCTGCTCTTGACGGGCACCTTTGTCTCGACTCTGACGAGAGCCTATCGGTGATTGTCGGGAGTTGAATAGTTTTTTTATGACCTTCAGCTTCAAATGCATTGGTTTATTGCACGCAATCAGAGTGTTGCTTCTACTTCCAAACGCACCATTTGCACGTGGATCTGCCCGTTTTCATCAAGAGGGTACCGCCTCACATATGCACTGGCTATTTCGCCGATAAAATCCTCGCGTAGCCCTCCCGGAAGGCGTTCCGTATAGGGCAGGAAGACTGCGCGCATCCAGCCCTTGAGCGCCTCTTCCCCATCGTGCACCATATCCTTCGGTATCAGCTCAATACGTTCTGGTGAAAGGCCAACGCGATCAATAAACCCGCGGTACTCTTCGACGCCGTAGAAGAGCCATGGGTAAGTGAACCCAAAAAAATACCCCTTCCAGCGCTTGTGAGTCGTCAGCTCGTCCATGACCTGCAGGAGTGGCATAGCATTTCCCTTTCCGCCAAATTGAAGCACCGTGCGCCCGTCTGGCTTGAGCCCTCGCTTGATTCCGCTCAGCACGGCAAGGTGGTCGCTTACCCATTGAAGGCTCGTAAAGGATACGATGAGGTCGAACTCGTCACGGTACGCGAGGCGCGTAGCATCGCCCCAGCGAAACTGCAGGTTCGGAAAATGTCCTGGGGGAAACCGCTGGTTGGCGAACTCAACCATGCTTTCAGACGAGTCGATACCGAGCACCGAACCGGCTGGAACAAGCGCTGCAAGTTCTGCGGTCACCTTTCCGTCGCCACAGCCGATGTCCAATATTCGTTCGTTACCAGTGAGGTTCAGGGTTCGGATAACGTCGCGCGCCCACTGTTGCTGCGGAGACGAGTGTTTTTCATAGTCCGCAGCGTCCCATTCGTAATTCACGCTGTATGTGCCTCTATTCGCTTGTAGCTTATCATGCTGCTCTGCCGCGCATTTGATCCACCCACCGTCGTCTTAGACAAATCGTCGCGGTTTGACAAGCGTTGACTGGTGCGTTTGATCGCTACAGTATAACTAGATAGGCCAATCGCAGTAGATACATGCGCTCGCACATCAGTGGCTTCTCCAGGTTACGGCGCGTGGATCATACCTCCAGTTTTGGCTTGGATTCTAACGTCCTAATCTTTCTCAATGTCGAGTTCAGCCTCACTCCTCTTATCTTTGCCGCTTTCCACAGCTCTTCATCTGAAAGATATCCGTCTGTAAAAATGAACGCGTTGTTCAGGCTTTGTGAAAAGAAAGAGACTAAAAAGGCTAGGATTAAGCGTATCCATCGCTATTAATGAACTCTTCTGGATAAAGCTTTTGCTGGCCTATTCTTTCTTTTTTACTTCTATAAAATATCTCGATAAGCTTTCTGGAAAAAGAGAGCTGGAGGAAGGTCTATGAACGAATGCAGTAACTCAAGGGCCGAAGATTCAAGAGTTCGAGCGAAGCCCTCCACCGACAAGGTGGAATATTAGGCCGAACTGTCTAAAACGAAAAGATGTCATCTCTTACTGGAACCTTTGCATCTTTCCTTCAAAGCCACGCCTTTCTTCTAAAATAGATGAGCAT
>JBAXDW010000284.1:0-2025 GCA_037140755.1 Methanobacteriota archaeon | reverse complement strand
ATACGGATACCCTGAGCGCGCCTCTTCGCGTTACGTGACCGTTACCGCTCCGCGCCGTCGACACTACAATGCTTACCTACCTCAGCATTCCCCTGTGTTGCTTTTTCCAGTATATTGAGCACGGCAATTAGTTGCACGGGAACGAATGACAGGTTTTACGTTTTGGAGGTGCATAGAAACCCTGACCCTTGTGGAGTAGCTTGGCATCGAATGAATTAATATAATGTCAGATCGTGAGGGCCGTAACAGCAAAAACGGATCGAACGCGCTGCTTATGAACCTAAGAGAAGCGCACGTAAGAGTTTACTGCAACGAATAGAGATGAACCTGAAGACGAGAACAGTACGCAGCATTGGCTGGTCTGCAGCCTCACAAATAGTTCGACTGCTAGTGGGGGTGCTGATCACGGCGATCTTAGCGAGATTACTGACACAGAACGACCTCGGCCTGATCGCTATGGTGCTTGTGTTTGCGACTTTTGTGTCCATATTGTCGGATTTTGGATTGACGTCTGCTATTGTACAAAAACAAGATGTTAGTGACGAGACGTTATCTTCGACTTTTTGGATAAGCGTGGGCCTGGGCGCGTTGCTGACACTTGCATTAGCAGCTTCTGCTCCGCTAATAGCTGCTTTTTATTCTGAACCACGATTGATCCCTCTTGTCGCGCTTATGTCCACGACCTTTTTCATCGCTTCATTTGGCAGCGTGCAAACTGCTTTACTCACAAAAAGCATGAATTTCAAGGCCCTTGCCATCATCGGAATCTGCGCTCTTGGAATATCTGGCTCCGTATCTGTTTTCTTAGCTTTTTCCGGGTACGGAGTTTCGAGTTTGGCTTGGAACGCGGTACTTTCCGCTTTTATTACAGTCGTCTTCACTTGGATTTATGCTCGATGGATTCCCCATTTTTCGCTCGGGCTGCAGAGCGTGAAAGGGTTGCTGGGGTTCGGTGCGAACCTCACATCATTCAGTGTCGTTAACTATTTCGCTCGAAATGCGGACAATCTTCTCATCGGGAAATTCCTGGGCGCGGCTCCGCTCGGCTTCTACAACCTAGCTTACAACTTACTTCTCTTTCCAATGAACAATATCTCATCTGTCATCGGGAGCGTCATGTTTCCGGCACTTTCAATAATCCAACACGACAAGCAAATGGTGCGCGAAGCCTATGTTACTGGTAACCGTTACGTTGCCGTCGTGTCTTTTCCATTGATGACCTGGCTACTCGTTGCTGCACCTCAGGTTATCAGAGTGGTTTACGGTCCCAAATGGGGGAGCGCAATCGTTCTGGTTCAGATCCTCGCTCTCACGGGTTTGACGCAGTCAATTGGATCGAATACCGGCTGGATATACCTATCACAGGGAAGAACGGACATCATGTTAAAGGTGGGCATCTTTTCGACGATCTTATATCTCGTCTCCTTTGCTGTGGGACTTCGTTGGGGGGTCGAAGGGGTTGCAATCGCCTACACGATAGCGTCTTTTTTATTACTGTATCCTATTCATGCAATCCCGTTTCGGTTGATAGACCTGAAGAAAAGGTACTTTTTAGCACAGTTACAGTCAATAATACTTGCTACGCTAACGCTCGGAATCATCAGCTACCTCACTAGCATCTCCCTCGCGAAATTGGGCGTCACACAAGATCTGACTATTTTGGCCATCGTGACGTTAGCAAGCTTGCTTAGCTATTCAGCTTTTATTTTTATGTTTGACAGGGAGCTTTTTAAGGAGTCCTTGAGGCTTCTCGGACATTTAAGATCGACAAACGGTGAATCGACGTAGAATTAACTACCCCGACGCAACGTCAAGCGCTTGATAACTCTTTTTAGCTCGCATATTTGATGCAATATTACAGAAGAAGCGCCTTGTCGACGTGCATCAAGCCGCGCTCACAGGAAGTGTAGTCCTCACTTTGCCACACGCAACGATTCATCATACAACTGTTTCCATTGATCTGCTATAACAGTCAAGTCGTATTCTTTTTCCGCTTTGTCTCTATTGTATTGCGACATGTTTTTT
>JBAXDW010000283.1:0-2028 GCA_037140755.1 Methanobacteriota archaeon | reverse complement strand
AAAAGGAGCTGCTCTCTGCCTTGCTAGAAAACCGTAGCGATTTGCCTAAGGCGCAGGCCGATTATTGCCGTACGCTCCAAACAGCGCTGGCCGACACGGATGGATTCAGACGACAGGCCGTGCCATTGCTGCTTTATCGCTACTTCGTTGACATGGCGAATATGTTCAAAAGGGTACGTAGCTGTATGAATGATGGAGCCCCCTTCGCCCTGATTGTCGGAAGCAACCACACGGTACTAGGAGGTAAGCGCTTCGACATCACCACGCCTAGGCACCTTGTCGAGATTGCGTGTTTCTGTGGCTGGACCCACGAGGAGACTGTGCCGCTTCAAACCTACCAGCGTTATGGATACCACATGAGCAACGCCGTTAATTCCGAAAGCCTTGTCATTGTGAGAGCCGTATGAACGAGATCACGTTACACCCGAATGTATATGCAACAGGCCATAGCAAGGGATTAATATCGATCTTGGAGAATATTTGGGTGAGAGAGCACACGCCAGGTGATGGCACGCTTTATGTGGTTTCAGGCTTTGCCAACTACAATGGTGGGGTCCGCTTTTTTGAAACGTTCAAGCAACACGTAGATAGAGGTGGTGATCTTGTTGCCGTGTTTAGTGGAAGCACGAGTTCACGGCTTACCAGCAAACAAGTGGTTAAAGAAATGTTGGGCTGTGGCGCAAGAGTGCATGTCGTCAACCGTAAGCGGCTGCTTCATGCCAAATGCTATGGAGCGAAAAGTTCACGTGGGGAGTCCTTGGTGGTTACCTCCGGTAACTTTACAGGACCAGGGATGTCACAAAATGTCGAAATGTCAGTTTCACTTGATCCATCATCAACCGCTTCTATGAGCTTTTCCTGGGATGGCCTGATGGACAGCATGCTGACGCAACGCTGGGATTTTTATCAACCTAACTTAGCCGATTTTACTACCCCGGTTTGGAATCTGCTTTACGACGAGCAGGCTTCAGACATTGTTCTTGATGACAGCGACGAAGTCACTATAATCTTGCGTTTGAGCCATGCAGATACGGCCAGGATCAACGCTGCGCCGGGGACCGACGCGGGGAAAGGGACCCAATATTTTTGGCTCAGTAAAGATTGTTATGACTTTTTTCCGCCATTAACCATTCGCAACGAGCGTGGTCTCAAGGCGACGTACTCCTGCCTCATCAACATGCGTTACATAGACCTCGGCATTGAGGATCGGGAGTGCCGCGTAACATTTGAAGCCGAGAATACCCTCGACTTCAGGCTTGGCACGGGAAAGCTACGCTATACGCGCCTTGTACAAGAGGGCGATTTGGCGGCAATCTCTCGTGTTGGCGAAACTGACTACGAGCTGCGCTTGTATCGACAAGGCTCTACCGAATACAATGCCCTTATGCCTTATGCAGTTAATTTCATCGGTCATCAAGGAAAGAAATACGGTTATCTCTCGAATCTTGAATTTGGGAGAAATATTGGTGCCAGGGTCGGGGGACAAAGGAATGGTTCACGGGCAATGCGTCTACAGTAAGACAATCAAATAATGATCTTCAATAAGCCTGGCATTATTATCTATTGGATATTATGGACAACCACTGATTAGTTCACCGTAAAATGAGTGGTTGTCCCCGATTACCCACCGATTACCCCGACGATAAAATATTGATCGTAGACGGATGAGGGGTTCCTATTGATTTATAATTTGTGAAAAAGGGTCTACCATTTTTAGTTCGGGAACCCGTTCAAAATCCGTCATATTTCTTGTCATCAGAGGAACTTTGGCGTGCAGAGCTGTCGCTGCAATAATGGCATCGGGTAACTTTATGGGATAATTCTGCCGAAAGCTAATGCATAGACGAATTATCTCTTCATGCAGGGGAATTTTCGTCTCGCATGGCGCTAATGTCTGTGTCAATCTCTTCCATGCTCATACGACGGCCAAGGCTCCCTCGCGTCTGACTCAGTAGCATAGTGATGTCGATGGACTTTGGCTTATCTTCCTCGTCCGCCAGCAATACCTTGACGCGCCTGTTTTCGAAT
>JBAXDW010000282.1:0-2033 GCA_037140755.1 Methanobacteriota archaeon | reverse complement strand
AACACACGGCACAATATATTTTTTTACTTCGAACTCCCACCATGAACTGTGATCTGCGAAATAGGCGATCTTAACATTTATTATGAGACTCGCGGCGAAGGCACTCCTGTGCTTGCGATCCACGGGTTTTACCTCGATCACCACGTTATGACGGGCTGCCTCGAACCGATCTTTTCACGTCGCCCGGGATGGAAGCGCATTTACATTGACTTACCGGGCATGGGTCGCACCCGTGTTCCTAGTTGGTTGCACAGTGCAGATCAGATGCTAGACGCAATCGTCAAGTTCTGTGAAAACATTCTTCCTGAGGACCAGTTTCTAGTCGCAGGTGAATCTTACGGAGGTTATCTTGCCCGAGGCCTCGTCCGTTCCCTACCCGAGCGTCTCAGCGGAGTTCTTCTCATCTGCCCCGTTATCCTAGCCGATCGAAACCGGCGCGACCTCCCTCCTCGGCAGGTGTTCAGCAAGGATAAACCTTATTTAGCGAGTGTCGCATCGAGTGAGCAAAAGGGTTGGCTTGAGCGCGCGCTTGCGGTGCAAGACAAGCGGCGATGGGAGCGTTTTGCTCAGGACACCATAGGAATGAACGCGAAAGACAAGGCGTTTATCAAGCGATTTGAAACCTCCCTCGGTTATAGCTTTTCCTTTGACGTGGATCAGCTACTGCATCCATTCGACCGACCTGCACTCATCCTCGTTGGCCGCCAAGACGCGTTTGTCGGGTATCGTGACTCGCTGAAACTCACAGCGAATTATTCCCGTGCGACGTTTGCGATATTGGATAGGGCCGGCCACGGGCTGGAAGTCGAACAAGAAACTGTATTTAACTGTTTAGTCAATGAGTTGCTCGATCGGGTGGAAGAAGTCCAGCGCTCCTGAGATGCGTTAGCGATCTGCACAAAAATAGAGATATCTACTAAGATATCGTGTTCAGTTCAGAGAGACTGCAGATATGTATGTGGTGGGTTGGAAGATTGGAGTGTATCTTCGTAGTGAATATCTTCTTCGCAACAGACGACAGATCAGTCACCTAATTGATGTGCTTATTGAGAAGCTCGCGTGGATCTAAGGAGATGCGTATGATGTTCGAAAGTTAGGGAAGCTCCTTGATTATTTCTAACCCTTCTTGTTCCGGAAACGCCTTTAAAGTCTCAACGCTGACCGTTCCGAAGCCACCGAGCATGAGCAGCGCTTTTCCCATTGCCTCGTCACTGGGAGCTTCAGCAATCACTACTTTGTCGTACCTTCTGAAGGTAAAGTAGAGGGCTTAGGCTGACATAATTGTTAAAGAGTCCAGCATTGCGGACTTAATCGCTATGATTAGCCTCAAGCGACAAACACGGCCAAATGCTAATACGAATGCTAAAGTAGAGTAACTATCGCTGACAGGGGTTACATGAAGCATATTCAAAAACCGGTCATAATTCAGGCAGCAGGAAGCCCGGCCAAGCTGATTGAAGAGTCCATTGGTAAAGTCGCCTCACAGACATCAGAGGTAAGCGTCGCCAGGATGATCAGCCCTGCTGGCTGGTAGGAGCCAGGCCAGATAGCTGAGTTTAATGAGTATTCTATGGTGTTGAAAGGTGTTCTAAAGGTCAAGCTGGAAGCAAAAGAGATCGATGTATCAGCAGGTCAGGCGATTTTAGTAGAAGCTGGCGAATGGGTTCAGTACAGCACTCCGTTTGCCAAAGGTGCCGAATATATTGTCGTCTGCCTCCCAGAATTCTCGCTCGAAATAATCCGTAGAGATGCGTAGACTCCAATCTGGGCAGCAAGAACTCACGTCGCATAAGATGGCTTTGCAAGCTAGCCTGGAAAAAGGCGAATGGTGATTATAAATGACAGAAGCACATAGGGCCATTTCACGAGATATCGCTGGGCAATCGATTGATGCTTTGACTCGTATGTTGTTTCATACTCAAAGGCGTTAAAGAGTGTTTCTAGCTGCGTGAATGGCCGACGAAGTTTTGCCATCCGGTAATTTTATGCTGCGTTTGGTCACATTGTTCATATATTGTGGCAGTCAATCTCAA
>JBAXDW010000281.1:0-2046 GCA_037140755.1 Methanobacteriota archaeon | reverse complement strand
TGGTAGATATTGACTGACTTACCGCTGACGGATACCCACTGATTGGTAGCAGGGTTCCACCAGTAGAGCTTAGCGGTGAAGGTGACTTTCTGATTGACGGCGGGAGTGGTGGAGGACGCGGCGAGGGTGACGCGAGTAGGTGTGGGTTGGTTGCCGATGGCGTAGACGTTGCTATCCCAACTCCCAACGTAGACGACGCCGTTAACGATGGCAGGGGAGGAGTCCACGCTTCCGGTCGTGTAGATCCACACTTTCGCCCCGGAGGCGGCGTCTAAAGCGTAGAAGTTGTGGTCAGCGCTCCCGACGTAGACGACGCCGTTGGCGACGGCGGGTGAAGAGCCAACCCAGTTTCCAGTCGTGAACTCCCAGCGTTTTGCACCGTGTTAGCGTCTAAGGCATAGACCTTGTAGTCACCGCTTCCCACGTAGACCACGCCGTTAACGACGGCAGGGGCGGAGATAACAGTGTCTCCGGTTTTAAATCTCCATCGCTCGATGTTATTCGGCCTAATGCCTCCGTCATTATATACCCCAGTGTGCCGTTCATTGGCGCGAAACATCCACCCCGGGGTTTGTGCAGTTCCCGTCTGCACGATGTCGCTCTGTGCCGCTGACGGCGTGATAAGCCATGCGAAGACGACGGGCAGCAGGAGCATGGCTGCGACAGAGGAGAATAGTTTAGTTGACATGATGAGTCCCTCGCAGTTACCTCGTAAGTCCTTTGACGCGTAAGAGCGTGTCAGAAGAGACGATAAACGCTCCGGTCTGAAACTGATAGCGAGACATGGCGTGCTCAGCACCCAGAGTATCTGATCCTAACGATGACTCAATTATGACTCGTGCAGCAGCCCAAGCACCTTCTCCTTCGATATGTTGGAGGCAACGAACCTGATTCTCCCGTAGCGGCCATTGTATAGCTTTTTTGCGCTGATTAAACCGAGCGAGTTCGCTTTTCGCTCATCTACTTGAAGGAAGCTTGTAGTCTTCCAATATTTCATATAAACATCATAAACGGTTGTAGGCAGCGGATGCTTGTAGAACCGCCAATCAACCCAAGAAACGCCGTGTGTCAGTATGTAGTTCTTCTTTGACTGATCCCACTGCAGTATGTCGCCTTGCTGCTCACAGAATTTCCTCAGGTCTCCGGGCACGAAATGCGTGTTGACATGCGTAAGTGGACTCTTCAGCTGCTTCAGCCATCGTTTGAACGATAGCTGTTTGAACATAGGTTCATCTCCTTGCCTGCCATTGAGCAGTGACTCGAGAGCATCAATCACCTGCAGATGGAGAGGACAATAATGCTACATACGGATTTTGTCCTGTTCTGGCAGAACGTCAACAACCGGTTTCTTTTGATTAACTGCTGTCCGGAATTGCCCCACGGAGGGAGATGTAGACAGACTGAGAAGAGGCGAGAACTTGGCGATGAAGTTCGTGATGAGGTAAAAACGGGCATGGACGTACTCGAATACCGGTGCAAACGAGAGACGCCCACCTAACCGACAGATACCGCAATTAGATCAATAAATACACCACGATTAGCGCGGCGGTGACTACCAACATACCGATGATGATCGCGAACGCTATCAGCTCTTTGCGCTGTACCCGCATCCAACGCCTTTTTGATTGCTTGTTTTCCGTCGCTGGTTCGAGCAATTCGTTGCCGTCGTTTATATCGTCGGTCATATTACCCCCTCGCCGCTCTAGGAATTCTGGCGCGTCCCGTACGCCGCATATTTAGCATTCAACTTAGTAATTTTTGACTTGCCCACACGCGCACATTTTCACCTCAATGTGATCATTTTAGATCGAATAATATTATACGTTTTCTTTTTGAGAGCAAATGAGTGCAACCGTTCGCTTACAGAAAAGCCGCAGCTAGAGAAGAATTCGAGGGACGTGGTCGCCATAGGCCTGCAAGACGAGATCGAACTTTTACAGCAAAAGGTCGTAAATCTGGAGACGTTGTTGCAGACAGAACGGGGACTTACCTCGGAGCTCTGTCGCGATAAGGAAGCTTTCAAAAGCTTGAGCTTTTACGCTTATT
>JBAXDW010000280.1:0-2046 GCA_037140755.1 Methanobacteriota archaeon | reverse complement strand
ATGATAAAGCTGCTGCAACGTCCCCAACCCAGCAAATCCGTTCACGTTCGTCTGACGATTCGAGCTTCGAGCCCACCCGCCAAACGAAAAATTGTACGATTTCAACTCTTCTAGAACGTTAAGGAGCCAATATTATCTCACGTCGCTCACATAGAGACATAACTAACTTATATATTAGTAATTTCATATAAATCAGTTGTAAGAATTGATAGCAGTTTTCAGCACTTCTGTATAGGATTTTTTTGAATTGAACTTTATTAGTATGTCCGTTCAAAATATTTTATATATAGGGATCCGAAATACAAATGGGTCAAGAGTGTGAGGCAATTTTGCACATATCCGAGAGGTCGTAGAGTATTATTAGACCTGCTCATTGACTCTCACTGCTTTTCCGGAATTCAGACACGAGGTGACTCATAAATGGGAGATAAGGTAAAGGTCCAAGAGGACTGGCTATCCGTCTGTTCTGGTTGCGAGATAGCCGTTCTAGATTTGCACGAAGCGCTTCTAGATGTTCTGCAACTGATAGAGTTCGTTCGCATTCCAGTTTTAATGGACATTAAGGACTTTGATCAACATACTACAGTCGGCATACTGACTGGTGGCATTCGCAATGAAGAAAACGAACACGTCGCAAAAAAAGTTCGAGAAACTTCAGACATTGTAGTTGCGCTCGGCAGTTGCGCGGCGTTCGGTGGCATACCAGGTTTGAACAACATCAACTCGATGTCAGACATCAAACAAGCAGTTAAGACAACGACGTCCACAGCTCCTGACCAAGAGATCCCGACATCATCAGAGCTTCCAAAGCTCTTTGAGACGCTTAGACCTCTCTCGGACGTTATCAAAGTTGACTATTTCATCCCCGGATGTCCGCCAGATGCGTTCCTCATCGCAGAAGTTCTTACCGCACTTTTACAGGGCCAAGAACCTCAATTAAGCAATAAAAACGTTTGTGAAGACTGTCCCCGAGAAAGGAAGGAAAAGAAGATAACCGATATCAAGCGGCCAATTGAAGCAAACGGGGAAGGTAACGAATGTCTGCTTAATCAAGGATTCATGTGCATGGGGCCCGCAACGCGTAGCGGGTGCGGCGCGCAATGTCCACAAGTCAATGCGCCGTGTACCGGCTGCTACGGAGCAACAGCATCTTCATATGAACAGGGTGCGGCGATGCTTAACGTAGTCGCATCAGCATACGGTTTAGATGATGACCCCTCAGTCGACTTAAGCGAGATGAATAAGGACGTCTATGATCCAATAGGCACTTTCTATCGCTATACGCTGCCTGTTTCACTAATTAAGGCGAAGGTCACCGAAAAGAGGTAATGAATATGGGAAAGAAAATCACTGTAGAACCCGTATCGAGAGTCGAAGGTCACGCAAAAATTACAATAAACCTTAACGACGCAGGACAAGTAGACGATGCGCACGTGCACGTTGTCGAGATGCGTGGCTTTGAAAAACTCCTGCAAGGGAGACCTATAGAAGACGCTCAGCGAATCGTGACGGCCATTTGCGGTATCTGTCCCGTCAGCCACCACCTAGTCTCAGCGAAAGCAGCTGACAACACCTTTGGCGTTGAGATCCCACGTCCCGCTGCATTGCTCCGCGAGCTTATGCACATGGGACAGATGATACACAGCCACACGCTGCACTTCTTTTACCTTGCCGCGCCAGACCTCATATTCACGCCCGACGGCGATCCAAAGAAGCGGAATGTCTTCGGTGTGATTGAGGCAAACCCTGAGCTTGCAACTCAAGCTGTCCTCAACAGAAAACGAGGCCAAGAGATAATACGGGCTATTGGCGGAAGGGCTGCACCTGTCACCGCAAAGCCTGGCGGGCTCACTAAGGGGATCACCGAGGAACAGCGTCAGAAGATGCTCAAGGATGCCCAGGACTCGATTGAATTCACAAAGCTAGGCTTAGAAGTGGCTGCTCCAATATTCGAGCAGTATATGGATGTCATAAAAATGCTCGGAGTCGTCGAGACCCCCATGATGGGCTTAGTCAAGGACGGAAACCTCGAGATGTACGACGGAA
>JBAXDW010000279.1:0-2048 GCA_037140755.1 Methanobacteriota archaeon | reverse complement strand
AAGAAGGCATAGAGCGCGCCGAAGACCGTAGCACGTTGCTTGCCGGTTTTCATGTGGACGTGGCCGTACCAGAGCCCGTCGCTGGTCTCGCTTGCCACGTGGGCGTTGACCGACGCGATCGCGTCCTGCCACATCGCCCAAAGCTCGGGGTCGTCGAACAGGATCGCTCCCTTTAAAAGATACTCGTAGTAGCTGTCGATCCTGCCGCCAACGTGGCTGTCTTTGATCAGCCACCTTCCAGTCTCAACATCGATCATCGAGCCGACCAAGCCGATCTGCGAGCGGCGATGATAAAGCTCCACCATCGCCTGTTTGGCGGCGTCGAAATACTTGGGGTCGCCAGTGAGGCGGGAGAGAGTCCCGTACTCGAGGATACTGGTGCCGATCTCTGCGGGGTTGGTGAAGCGGCAGCGGGTCTTGTGAGTTTTGAGGTTGACGAAGCGGTACGGCATGCCGGTGTTGGAGTCGAAGACGGGGAGCATGCGATCGGCGAGTTCGATGGCGAGTTCGAGGAAGTTAGGGTCGCCGTCAAGTTGCTGGGCGGAGATCAGGCCGCCTAGAATGCGGATGGCCACCTCAAAGTGCTGAACCTCCATGTCGAGGTCGAAGTTGAGCTGGGACAGGATCAAGTCCTTGGCTTCGGTCGCCTCGGCGGTTAGGCCCATAAGGATCATGGTGTCGAAGGCGTCGACTGGTGTCATGAGCAAGGGGGCCGGGTACCAGTCGGAGTAGGTTTTAGACAGCGGCTTAAGCGCGTCGTGGCCCCAAGCGTATTGTTTGTAGCCGTTCCAGGCGTGGAGGAACTCGGCGCGGACGCGGTCGGGGGAGACAGCGGCGGCGTTCGCGGAGGGGCCGTCGGAGTGGTAGATGGGCGGGGTGGACATCAATTTATTTTGTGTAGCGTTCTCCTTTATAGAATCCCACTGTCTGGTGCTTCGTTATTTCTGATAAGCGTCGGTCAAATAATTACAAACTGTGCGACCGCTTGAGGAAGTAAAGCGCAATAGGGATACCGAGAACTGCCCCTAAACTTTGCGATATCGTCGTCGAATATGCAGCGCCTAAGGCACCTATAGTTGGGATCAGGATCCAATTTAAACCAATATTTACCCCAGTCATATAAGTAGCGTTTAGCACGTGCACCTTTTGATTGTCAGTTGCATCCAACAGCAGAGACGTGGGGAGGGTCAGCAGATTGATGGCAAATCCTATAATAAGGACGTTGATGAAAACGATAGAATCAGCGAATTTGGGGCCGAAGGCGAAAATCATCACCGGGCCTCCGACCGCATACGTTACTCCGACTGCGACGAGCCCTGCTACGGCAAAGTAGCCAAAGTACTTAGAAAATTCTTTTTTGGAAATCCTTCTTTCATGCGCTGCTTTACAGATTATGGGAAAAAAAGCACTTGTCAATGCAATAACGGCCATATTACCGATACCTATGTAGTTTATTGCAGGTGTGTAAAGCCCGACTTGTGTCATGGTCGACAAAAGTGAGAGCATGATGGTGCCTATTTGTTGCCATACGAGCCCAAGCATTCCTGCGAGTCCGAACCACACGGCCGGTATCAGTATTGCACGGTCTAATATCGGTTTAAAGTTCAACTTGTAGTAGTGAATTCGCCGGCTAATTACAAAATTTAGCATCAGGCTGACAAAAGCGGCGATAATGATCGCAAGTATGACACCAGGGACGCCAAGTCCTGCAATCAGAAAGACGAACGCCAAAGCGGCGAAAGTAATTCGCTCGGCAATTTGAATGATCGAGATATACTCCATTTCTTGGTAAATGCAGAATACCGCGCTGAACAAGCTCCCGATGCCACCTATTACGAGCGTGACCGACATTAAGACGATCAACACTTTAACCTCGAGTGAATACGGCGTGAAAAGAGCGAATATGATCACAGCAAACATCGTCGCGACGGACATGAGAAACTTAAGGCCCATCGAGCTAAAAATGAACTTATGTGTATCTTCTGGCTTTTTTGCCCCTTCACGAATTATGACCGTATTGATTCCAAAATCAGTAAAAATGCCAAACA
>JBAXDW010000278.1:0-2067 GCA_037140755.1 Methanobacteriota archaeon | reverse complement strand
GGGCGATTCCCCTCCCAGCGTCGCGATGATATGCCTCAACGACCTTCAGAGTTACTTCTTCTGTCATTTTTCGATTATCTCCTATTTTGCTTGCATGATACGCTTATGAGCCTCTGTAGCCTTACCTCGCCAGCCAATACGTTCGAGGGTCTATTCTTCTGATTTTCCCTCGTTTTTCAAGGTTGCGCAACCTCTCTGCGAGTATCTGGCTAGGTATCGCGAGCCCCACAGACAGCTGATCGACAGTCTTGGGCCCGGTTAGCAGCATCGAAAGGACGTCATATTCAACAAAGTCGCGCGATATTCCGTCGATTTTCCTTGCACCGCGCTCCATGACCTCGTCGATCAACTCTTGAACTCTTCGCTGCGCCCCCATCAGCTCGCGGCGAGCCCTCCTTAGGCTATCAAGTGTCTCTGCAACGTCGGCCAAACTGTTCGTTTTGATTTGTATTTCGCCAATCGGAGTTGGAAACTCGGCAACGGCCGATTCGTCTTGTGCGGCGTTAGCAGATTCGACTCCATAGCTAAAGGGAGAGATTTGAATCTCGAACAGCAAGTTGTCAGCGATATGGAAGTACTTCCGGCGTCGCTCATCGACAAAGAACTGGATAATCCCTGCCTGCTCGAGCATGCCGAGATGACTGATCACTGCCTTCGGGGCCACGTGCAGTCTTTCTGAAATCTCGGTCACGTAAAATGGCCGCAGCGACAGTAGTTTCAAAATGTTGCGGCGATTTTCATTGCCGAGAATGTCTAGAAGCTTTGCCTCGTCCATTGTTGTTTCGTATCGTGTCACGGTCTGATAAATCGGAACACTAACTTATAGTTAGTTTTAATTCTATATAAAAGTTGGTCAAATTGGGACCCATGAGGAAAAGTGAGCGACAAAGATATACACAGAACATGCGGTTCCTGGATCGTGACTGCCCAGAAAGGCCCAAGAGATTCGACTCAAACGCCGCTGCATGACAGACTAATCTTAAGGCTTGCGTAATCCGAGTTTTACAACCGACTGTCCTAAGTACGTGCAACTTAAAATAGACTGAGTCCTTATATCGAGTTAAGACCTTAAATATTAGCGCGTTGAAACGCTCCCGCAGCGTGCGTCTTCAAATCGCGAAACAGCGCTCGTAGAACATCGCAACGCATTTATATACAAATTGACGTTGACTATTGCGTGCAGTGTCTCTATTCACAGCTTCGAAACCGGATATGTCCAAGCATAATGATGAACTGAAGCGTCGTGTGCACGCGATCTTCCAGCGCCCCCCCGTAAGTGAGGCTAGCGTTCACGCGATGAATCGGCCCGACGCCCCTATAGCTGCGCGCGTGCGCTACTTTTTGATATTATTGATTTGGCTGCTCGTGGTTCTCATAATACTCGCGAGCTACAATGACATTTACCAGAGATACCGCGACCTCTTTAATGTAGCTTTCACTTTTGGAATCGCAGTTTTTACCATTGAACTCCTCCTGCGCCTATGGTCGTGCACTGTCGACCCTCGTTTCAGCGGCCCTATTAAAGGCAGGCTTAAATGCCTGTTTACGACTTCCCTGCTCATCAATCTGATTATCATCATTCCTTTTTATGCAAAGCCGTTCTTTCCAGGAGCAGAAGCAATAGTAAACGCAGTTATAATGCTTGTCATTCTAAAGTTGCTCACTTACTCGACCGTATTCAACTTAGTCACCGACATTCTAAAAGCGAAGAAAAACGAGCTTATCACGGCGCTGACAATCGACATTATCTTGCTAATAACGTTTTCAAGCTTCATGTTCATTATAGAGCGCACCTCAGATCCAAGCGGTTTTTCCAGCATTCCAGCCGCCAGTTGGTGGGCCTCTCAGACATTAACTAGTCTTGGTTACGGCGATTTGATACCTACGACGGCGCTTGGTCAACTCCTTGCGATTTTTGCAATGTTCTTAGGCATAGCCACTTTTGCTATACCGATTGCGATTATTGGTGCCGGATTCACTGAGGCGTTTGAAGCACGACGGATCGGGCAACGGCAAGCCATCGACCCGTGTAAGTTGTTGAGCGATCTGGCAGATCTTAAGGAGCAG
>JBAXDW010000277.1:0-2072 GCA_037140755.1 Methanobacteriota archaeon | reverse complement strand
TGATGATCTGGAGGGGCTCCGACCGCTTCGCGCACCATCGAGTCATCAAAGGCGCCGATCGGCACCGCTCCCAATCCCAACGACGTGCACTCGAGCAGCACGTTTTGTGCTGCGTGACCGGCCTCGAGGTGGACATATCGCTCCGCACGCTCACCGTACTTCGCTGCGGTTCGCTCATAGACCCCCATAATCACGAGCTTTAGCGGCGCTTGTCGCACGGCGCCTTGGTTCAAAGCGGCTTTAACCAGGTTCTCCTGCACGTCCGCCGATCTGACTTTCTCAAGGCTGTGATTGAGCGGATTGTAATGGTACACTCCTGTCACGTTCACGGTATAGACTTCGAGCGGATACAGCGCGCCGGCGGATGGCACGGTTCTGAATCCTTGAATGCTCGTGATTCCTTGAGCGGCCCACAGCAGCTGTGATAGTTCGTTTAGTGAGATGTCGGCGTCGGTATACTCGCGAATCGATCGCCGTTGTTGGAGCGTTTCCTCCAACGATACGTTTCCTTTTGTTATAGGTTGCGGAAGCTTGATGACGTCGACGACAACGAGGCCTTGTGATGCAGGCAAAACGGTATCGTCGCTCTTTTGTGCGCTCAAAATTATCCACCCTATAAGCGTGGAAGCGATCACCGCGAATCCTAGCACAACGAGTAAGATTTTTTGCATCGAGTACTCTACCCTGGTATGAAACTTTAATGCATCGGGCTTTTCGGAACGTCTTGATCAGATGAGTAATACGTAAACCACCATACTACGAGTGCAGAATCAGATGAGCTGAGTTTGAAGCGCTTGGCTAGTTCGTTCCGCGTTTGCCCCGCTGGAAAGAAGAGCAGCCGATGATGCCGCAGCCATCACTTCAGAGGTTCCACGTTAGCGTTTCTTCGTGTCCTGCTGTACTAACGTCAACGACGATGGCCCGCAGAGATGCGTCGCTGCGGATAGTCGCCACGTAACGGTACGGGGTCCAATAACCGTGAGGTAGAGTCGTCTTGATCGGGCCGGCGATATCCCATCCGTAGTGAAACGCAGCTGTCTGACCGTTGCCAGTAACCGCCGTGAGATTCTGAACGGTAATCGAGTCAGTATGCGCCCTCGTCAAAGGCAAGCGTGCCTCGCCGAGCTTACCCCCACTGTTTTGAACGTGTACGATCACCGATACCTCCGTCTGGTTGCCGCTTTCGGCCTTATTCAGCGTAAGGTTTTTGAGGCCCATGGAAAGATCCCCGGCTTTCAAAGTCTCGTTAAGCGCACCTTCGGTTTCGTGAGTCTAATTAGCGATAATCCTCACGGTGCAGCCTGCTTCGTAGAGCGAAGCAATCATCAAAAGCGCGATGACTGCTGTAGATTTCTTCTTCATTGCAGCTTAATGGACGTATTTGCGCATAATTGCTTCTATTTAGCTGAAGTCCTGTTTAGTTGAGAATTCCGGCCACGTGACAGCAAGCATTCTTTAAGTCCGTGGCGCATATTCGACGAAGCACAACGGAGATGGGAATCGGGTGCACGGCGCGGGAAACCCCGCAAACGAACGATTGAGCCACGAAAGTGTTATGCTCGGCGAGACCACGCATGCCTTAAGTTGTGGGATTCGTGCGAGAGCAGACAAAGGCCCCCCTTTTCTTTGTGCTTTAACTTCCCACTCGAGCCGCGATGTGTGGACCTTTAATGACAAGAGCGGAGCGCAGACCTCTCCGCCAGTGATAACGTCGCCAGCGTTCACGCGATGCGTGGGATTATTGCGAGATTTACAACAGGGGTTACCGTAAGCATCACTCTTAAAGCGCTTGCCTGGACGCGTTTAATCTGCTCAATATACTCGAAGCGGTATTTCCGTGATATTAGATTCGCTGTAATACAGGAGCTTCGTCCACTGATGACCTTGTGGTACATCGAGTACAACCACGCCGTTTATGGTATCGCCGGGCTGTAAAGTGGTATTCGAGAGCATACGTACGCCGCCGGTCTGAACCGGAGCCACGGCAACTCCCTCTATCGTCCCTCTTAAGTCCTTAATTCGGAAGTTCTCGGGGCTTATTCGTATGTCTGGCGCATCGATATCCTCTACCG
>JBAXDW010000276.1:0-2073 GCA_037140755.1 Methanobacteriota archaeon | reverse complement strand
GAGCGGGTCGGAGAATAAGGGTGCCGTCAGAGAAAGTACCGGCACCGCCGACGCCGCACATGATGTCGCACTCCTTACACTCCGCGCATTTCCCAGTGTCTTCCATAGGGCATCGACGCTCTTTGATGTCGCGCCCGCGATCGATGACCAACACGCCTGTGCCCCGGTCCACGAGCTCGTTTGCGGCACACATACCGGCAGGGCCGGCTCCTATGATTATAACGTCCCAGTCTTTGTCTTGTTTCGATCCAGCGTGTTTCATGTTACGTCACTATCTTCTCAATTTCGTCGAGAGCGATTGCGCGCTTGACCTCAAGCGCGAGGCGTCGTCCTGAACTCATCCTTGTCCCTAATAGGGAATTTCCATACGACGCACCCACGTTCGTATGGACGTTTGTACCTCCGCCGATGCGCGTTGCGATGTCATAGACGTAAAAGTCCATGTTTTGATCAACGATGGTCTGTAGGCAGAATGGCCCAATCATCGGAGCGCTATAATGGCGCCCAGAGAACTCGACAAATCGCTCGGCCATGAGGTACACTCTTTCGAGCAACGACTCTCTAAGGGACGCGTTGGCATGGCCGACGATCGTCATAAGCGGGTCACGGTACTGAGCGGGCAGCTCCAGCTGCTGTTCAGCGGGAATCCGCACCAATCCGTCTAGGTTGCTTTCGAATCTGAAATCTAGCCCCAGAAGCTCGATCTCATCATCAATGGGGGAATAAAAGAAGTTGAAATTGAACACCGGACCAATGATGTACTGCTCAATGCGGGCGTCTTTAAGGGCTTCGGTCGTAATAATCTCGCGGTCGAGGAGGCGCTCTACCTTAGCGTCGAACCCCTCAGGAGAAGCGGCGGTGAAGAACCCGCGCTCGAGCGTCATACGCTTATGGTGAAGCTTCACCATCACGAGCGTGTCTATGTCGTCTTTGCTCGCGTAGTGTTTTGGGATGGGAATGCCTGCTTGCTGACTGACCCAATAATAGTTCTCTTCTTCCGTCTCTCTATCTTCGATTTTCAACATGTCACGCGTGCCGACGAGTGGTAACCTGAACTCATCCTCGACGCGGTGTACGCCGTTGTAAACTACAAAAGACCGATTGGGGATAAACAGTGTATTTCTTTTGATGAGCTGTTGCTGCACGCCTTCAGTTAGAATCTCGTCAAACTTGTTGAGGACGAGCGTCTCATCAACGAAGCCTTTTTGAAGTCCGTTAACAGTCCGACTCTTAAAATAATTAGTATAAAGCCCATCCCGCCCTTTTTGACACACGACGAGGTTGGGGAGCTCCTCGTCACGGGCACCGTCACAGACGTCTAACGCGGAGTGAGAGCCTAACACGCCAATTGTGATATTCTTTTTGTCGTATTCACTCACTACATCTATGACGTCCTGCTTGCTTATCATGAAAATTCTCCTCCACCATGTTCATCAAGCGACTATAAAGGTTTTCGGACGCGCGGTTAATGTCGACCTGCGTTGTTTAATTGTCCTGAACTTTAATTCTTTAAGTAGGGCGCGAAGCTGACGCATATAGAAAAAATCAAAGGCCGAGGTCGAGATTCGAACCCACTTCGTGGCCTCCAAAGCTAGCCATTTTGAATATAAACCGCAGAATCGGCTTATTTCCATAGATAGTCCTAGCCAACTGGGATCAGGCTTCTGCGCTCGCCCATCAAGATACAGGCAATTGCAGTGGACCGAATCTGAGTGGCCTGGCGACTTTAGTGCTCCAGTCAGCACGCTACCGCTCTTGAAGAAAAGAAGTTGGAGGGGGTTAGCTCCTCCTCCTCACTACGTAAGCGGTGATTACGAGTCCGACAAAAGCGAGCATGACCTCGAAGCCGGGCGTCATACCCTGACTTGTGGCCGCAGCTGCGTTGCCGATGGCGTAGACGTTTTTGTCATAGCTGCCTACGTAGACCACGCCGTTGGCGACGGCGGGTGAGGAGAACACGTAGTCTCCGGTCGTGAAGTTCCAGAGTTTAACGCCGGTGGTGGCGTTGAGGGCGTAGGTGTTGTTGTCATAGCTGCCTACGTAGACCACGCCGTTGGCGACGGCGGGTGAGGA
>JBAXDW010000275.1:0-2096 GCA_037140755.1 Methanobacteriota archaeon | reverse complement strand
TGTATAGGGTGCACGAAAGCGTACCATTCTCCGCTTTTCTTAGCATCGTGTGGTACTGTCAGCACATTCAACATAGTGATGCCGTGCCTCTCGCACAACGTTCCATCGTCTTGGCCTTCAGCGCGCAGAGGTCGGCTTATCGTAAGGGCTGGTTGGATGCATTTTTTAGCCCATTGGGTAGGCAATTCGGGCTTAGACGTCACGCATCACCTCATAGCGTCCCTTTCCTGTAACGCTAGGAGGCATCACGACGTAGCCGCTGCTTTTCAGCTCAATTGCGCCCTCGACTAGCCACTTCTTAACGTCCTTTCTCATCATCGAAGCGGGACGTCTAAAGTGCAAATGCAGCCCGCCGGTGGCCGTTTTTACCGTAAACGTAGGAGGCAAAGGGCCTAGCTTGTCAGCTCCATTAAGCTCGTGAAAGACTGCGACGCCATCAATGCCGGTTTTCTCAACGCTTTCAACGTCAATGACAATTTCATCTTCGCCCACACGCTTGGCTACGTTCGCCCGTGGATGACGCCACCACCATCCCCTAATAGTAGTCTCATCAGTAGTGGCGTTGTGATGTCCATTTGGCACGAGCAGACCTAGCGGGTGTTTTGCCGGTGTCTTACATTCCGCGCCATCTTGACAGCTACAAATTCCGGAGTCCAGCATATAGTTAAGCGGTAGGACAGCCCATCCCCTCCGTGCGTAGCTGAGCGCAGCTTCCAGCATTTCGTTAATCATAGCTACCGCGTCTCCCCTTTAATATAAGACGGGAAATCATCCGTCAACGTGTTTACAGCGGTGCGAGTCACAACGTCACGCGAATACATCGCTAGTAAAATCCGCTTAACGTCGTTCCGCGTACCCGCGAGCCTCCTGACCAAGAGCTGCGGTCTAATTCTCTTCCGCTTTTTCGGTGGATTATCCTCCTCATTGTTAACCATGTCAGTAAGGGTCATGCAAATGTTTAGGATATGCTGCTCTAAATCGTTGTCAACCTCTGGAAATGGCAGCGGCTCCGGTGTGTCGAAGTCCGCAAGCGTAACGCTCATAACTCCGCCTCCCTTGCCAAATCTACCCTGCTCAAGAAGTCCGCAGTGTCGTCGGCATAGTTCGAAAGCGCTAAGCAAAACTCGTCTTTTTCTTGGTCTGCCACATCGAGCACCCCACTCAAATCCTCGTAAATTCCCTTCACACGTAGCAAAAGCATCTCCATGCGTTCGCGCATTTTTTCTTGATTTTCCAGAATATTCTCTTCTATCGTTGGGCGCGGGCTCATGCCGCCTCCTCTTTTTTCTCACTGTCGTTTACCAAATAGCGAAGCTCATTGCGATTTCTGAAAATACGCACCTTGCCGTCAAGCGCAAGTCCGCGCAGATGGTTCCAAAGGAGTAGATACTTTGCTTTATCGTTCGAACCCACGTCGGCAAAAATTGGGCTGCGTACAACCTCAGCGAACACAGCACCATCTTCATTAGCTGCCTGTCCGCAATCTGTGAGTGCGCTATCGATGAACCGCCGTCTGATGCGAACTTCATTTAACATTTCGTTTTTCATTCACTCTTCTCCTACGCCCAAATGGACGCACAGCTAAAGGAGAAACGTCTAAGTCGTCCGCGCCTGCAAAAGAAACAAACCTTATAGGCAAGTAGTTTAATACCACTTACTGAAGGTCTGCTTCGTGGAAGGGGATGGAACCTAAGCGAGACGACCTTCGTCTCCTTTTCATTTTTTTACACTTGATAGTATCTCAACATATGTTATATATAGGCATCTCACTAAACCGACTGCAGAAATTCCTTTAATTTCGCTACGGGCCTCGTCACTGGCTTCAATACTATATGTAACTTGCTCTTATTTAAGAGTCGAGAAAATTGCTATGTGTGTACTGAAATGCTGAATCAGCCGAGTTTGACGTCCTTCCAATATTGCATATACACATCATACACGTGCTCGGGCAGCGGATGTTTATAGTGCGACCAAGCAGTTCCAGAAACCCCGTGCGTAAGAACGTACGCCCGGTTAGATTCATCCCACTGAATGATGTCACCGTGCTGTTCAGCGAATTTGCGAAGGTCACCGAGAACGAAATGCCCTTTAAACCG
>JBAXDW010000274.1:0-2118 GCA_037140755.1 Methanobacteriota archaeon | reverse complement strand
ACTCGTAATACGAACGGGCGAAGATCGATTGACCGATTTCTTGATATGGCAAGCTGTGTACTCCGAACTGTGCTTCACCGAAGTGAATTGGGCAAATTTCAGGAGAATGGATTTGCTTAGGGCGATCCGCGACTATCAGAAAAGACAACGACGACGCGGCCTCTGATTAGACCCGACAACGCTTCTATGTATTGCGCACGTGCGAGTTTATTTCAGACTGGGGTGACAATAGCCTGAGCGGTAATACCATTGGATATTCCGCGTGCTTGCTCCCCAACACAAACAGTTACTAGTGAATCACATGAATTTAGTAATTAAACTGCTTACGTCTGCTAAATTTGCAGTCGCCATTATAGCCGTGATTATCCTTCTATCGGCTGTGGGTACCTTTTATCCCGGCGGCGACGTGGTTTTTGGGTCCTGGCTTTTCCTATTTTTCGTGGGGCTATTTGCGTTGTCAACCGCATTTTGCAGTCTGACGAGGGTGGTCCCTTTGTGGCGTGACGTCATGCACCCCCCAATAGAGATAAGCGATCAATTTTTACAGAAGCTCCCATACCACGCAAGTATCTCAGGCGTTACGGTTTCACAAATCAAGGTCCATTGGAAAGGTTACAAATGGTATGAAACGAGGAGTTCGGAAACTACTTTCTCGTTTGCACAGAAAGGGAGAATTGGCAGATTCGGACCCCATATCGCGCACTTTGGAGTGTTAATGCTCTTGTTGGGCGTCGCTGTCGGAACAGCTTACGGTTACGCAAACCCTTACAGTAACACGATTACAGTAATTCCGCAAGGCGGTTCGCAACAAGTTGATGGCTTCGTCCTGCAACTTAATGGCTTTAACGTGAGCTATTATGACAGTGGTGCCGTGAGAGATTACAGAGCTACGGTAACACTAATAGATGGTAGTCAAGCGCAGACTCGAGACATCACCGTAAATGGGCCGATAACATATAGAGGGCTGACTTTCTATCTTTACGGCTATGATTCAAACGGAGTGATAGAATCTGGAGAAGCAAGCTGGGTTGCATTTCAAATCAAGAACGATGCTGGACTCCCTCTGGTTTGGACAGGGTCAGTGGTTGCACTTGCTGGAATAATGATAGCCCTCTACGTGCCACATAAGAGGATTTGGATAATATGGTCCAACGAGCATATTCTGGTCGGAGCCATAAGCAACAAAAGCTCAGCGCGGTTTTTCCGGGACATTGATAAGTTTCGCGCTCAAGCACTTGATCACGTAGCCAGATCAAAAGAGATTTAACGTCGCATTGAACTGAGTAAAACGACCCATGGACATCGCAGCTCTTGAACAATTGGGATTCGAAATTGCACTTGGAACATACCTTATTTCGTCGATCCTTTTTATCCTCTACTTCTCAACAAAAAAACGACGTCTTGCAGAGATGGGATTTACTCTTGTATGCTTCGGGTTCGCATTTCAAACCTTCGCACTTGCAACACGATGGTTTTTCGCGGGCCACCCCCCGTGGGTGAACACCTACGAAGTCATGTCGTTTTTTACGTGGACCATTGTGGGTGCCTATTTGATACTAAACGTGAGATCTGACTATCGGAGTCTTGGAACGCTTGTCGCACCGCTCGCGTTCGCTACGCTTGGATTCGCCTCTTTGCAGCCCACAAACCCGACGCCACTTATGCCTGCGCTTCAGAGCGTCTGGCTGCTGATACACGTTCCCATCGCTGTTCTATCTTACTGCGCCTTCTTCATCGCGTTCTTGGCGAGTGTTCTCTATTTATTCAAAGATAAACAGCTTAGCGAGGGGCGTCTTATGAAGGGCCCCCACAAGCCGAGAGATAGGTCCGCGAACACCGAGCGTGCAGTTTCGCGTGAAACAATAGGCGTCCTAGGCAAATTCAGTTTAGATCAGCTGGATGATCTAGCATATAGAAGCGTTGCAGTTGGATTTCCTCTCCTCACTATTGGAATTATAACCGGAGCGATATGGGCTGAGGCCGCTTGGGGAAGTTACTGGAGTTGGGATCCTAAAGAGACGTGGTCGCTGATCACTTGGCTTGTCTTTCTAATCTACTTGCACGCGAAAACGCAGAACTGGGGTTCTTCGCTTGCCGCTTACATCGCTTCATTTGGAT
>JBAXDW010000273.1:0-2121 GCA_037140755.1 Methanobacteriota archaeon | reverse complement strand
CAAAGAAGTGCACGCCCTCTTCCACAGTCATATCGAGCACATCAGCGATGTTCTTTCCCTTGTAGCGAATTTCAAGCGTTTCGCGGTTGTAGCGCTTCCCCTCGCAGACTTCACAAGGCACATAAACGTCGGGCAAAAAGTGCATCTCGATCTTCATGATCCCATCGCCCCGGCACGCCTCACAGCGACCGCCTTTCACGTTGAAACTAAACCGGCCCTGACGATAGCCTCGGGTCTTGGCGTCGGGCAGCTGAGCGAAGAGGGCCCGGATGAAATCGAACACCCCAGTATATGTAGCGGGATTTGAGCGCGGCGTCCTCCCGATGGGCGACTGATCGATCGTAATCACCTTGTCGATGTGCTGGATGCCCAAAACGTCGTCGTGGTCGCCGGGCTTTCGGTACGCGCGGTGCAGCTGTTGAGCGAGTTTGCGATGGAGAATATCGTTGATGAGGGTGCTTTTTCCTGAACCAGAGACTCCCGTGACACAGGTAAAGATTCCGAGGGGGATCTCCACGTCGATGTTCTTGAGGTTGTTATGGCGCGCGCCGATAATGCGCAGGGCGTTGCCGTTCGTGGTACGCCGTCGTTGTGGCACCTCGATCCGTTTTACCCTATTGAGATACTGTCCGGTAATAGACTCAGGATCGCTCACAATGTCGCTCGGCGTCCCGGTTGCTACGATCGCGCCTCCGTGCTCGCCAGCGCCGGGCCCCATGTCGATAACGTAGTCTGCGGTGCGAATCATCTCCTCGTCGTGCTCAACCACGATGAGCGTGTTCCCGAGGTCCCTAAGGCTCTTCAACGTCCCTATAAGACGCAAATTGTCGCGTTGGTGGAGGCCAATACTCGGCTCGTCAAGGATATAAAGGACACCAACGAGACCGGAACCAATTTGCGTCGCAAGACGTATGCGCTGAGCCTCCCCCCCCGAAAGCGTCTCGCTCGCTCGATCGAGCGTCAGATAGTTAAGGCCGACGTTTTGCAGGAAGTTGAGCCGTTTCTTGACCTCTTTGATGACTTCCGCGGCAATGGTCATTTTCCCGTTCGAGAGGCGCAAGCTGTCAAAGAACGCGTAGGCGGCGTCGACTGACAAGGCCGAGACGTCGGCTATTGAGCGATCATTGACGGTAACGGCGAGGGCTTTCGGCTGAAGGCGTTTGCCGTTGCAGGCGTCGCACGCGCGCAGCCGCATGTACTTCTCAATTTCTTCTCTGATGTACGCAGAGTCGGTTTCGCGATAGCGACGCGACAAGTTCTTTATCACTCCCTCAAACGGTCTGAGAGAGCGCACGTGGCCGTGTCTGCCGACGTAATTAAATAGCATCTTCCGGCTCCCCGAGCCGTATAGGATAAGGTGTTTCTGTTCGTCGGAAAGTTCTTCGTAAGGCGTTTCAGGGTCGAACTGGAACTGTTTTGCCGCGCTTAGGAGGTACTGCGGGTAATAATTACTTGTCGGCTTCCCCCACGGCGCTATCGCGCGCTGGACGGGGAGGGATTTGTCGGGCACGACCAGATCTTCATCGAGCGTCTTTTCAAACCCGAGACCATGGCAGGCCGGACACGCCCCGTGCGGGCTATTAAACGAGAACATACGCGGCTCGATTTCTCCCATGTTGATGCCGCACTCTGGACACGCGAAATGCTCACTGAAGAGAAGCTCCTGAGCGCCGGCGACGTCGACGATGACGACGCCGTCACCGAGCACGAGGCCAGTTTCAAGCGAATCTGCGAGGCGTTGCTGTTCTTCGTGTGCGATGGTAAGCCGGTCAACCACGACCTCGATCGAATGCCGCTTGTTCTTGTCGAGGTCGATAGCTTCGTCGAGTTCGCGTACCTCGCTGTCGATGCGCGCTCGTGTGAACCCGTCCCTGAGCAGGAACTCTAAGATCTTCCGGTGCTCGCCCTTTTTGTCCTTGACCACGGGGGCGAGTATCGTGATCCTCGTCTCCTCCGGAAGCCGCACCACCTGGTCGACGATTTCTTGCACGGTCTGCTGGGCGATCTCCTTGCCGCACTGGGAGCAGTGAGGGGTCCCCACGCGCGCAAACATAAGCCTCAGGTAGTCGAAGATCTCCGTGACCGTTCCCACGGTGGAACGAGGATTCTTGCTCGTCGTTT
>JBAXDW010000272.1:0-2133 GCA_037140755.1 Methanobacteriota archaeon | reverse complement strand
TCTAGAAGATCACGGTCGAGTTCTAATCATTGAAGAAGGTGCACCGTTCGTCGAGGAGTCAATCCGCGGGAAAGTCCTCGGGAAGCTATCGGGGCACGTACCACGCTTCGGAGAACTTACGTCAGACAATGTCAATCGAGCGTTGAATTATGTTGAAGCCGATTACATCACAGCACAGTTTGACGTCGAGACACTCCTGAGTAGAGGTTATACGGAAGAAATCTGCGAAGATTGCCCATTCTTACCCCTCTACCGCGCTCTTGCCACAGTCGATATGATGATTGCCGGGGATATGGGCTGTATAATAAGGACAGCCAGTCCGCCATTAGGCGCAATCGATGTAGCGTATTCTCTAGGCTCGGCAATTGGCGTAGCTTCTGGGTTTGAACACGGCGGAATTGCAGTATTGGGGGATTTCGCATTTTTACACAGCGGTGTTACCGCGCTAATAAGCGCGCTAGTCTTTAAGCGAAACGTCAAGGTCTTTGTGCTTGAAAATCGAATTTCAGCTATTACCGGGGGGCAGCAAACGCCCGCGGTCTCCGACTTGATCGGCGCAATATGCCGAAACTATGGGATCAGTCATAAAATAGTGAACGCAACAGAGATGAGCGAAACGTCATTTATGACTCTCCTGCGAGCAACGAGCAACTCCACAGGAGTCCTCGTTGTTATTGTCAGGGCTTTGTGCCCTAAATATAGCAAGCCCGCTTCAAATCCCGACGCTTAGTTATCTATACATTACGCTTCGAATTATGTCCTCGAGCTCGTCCTGAGAGACCGATTTTTTTGTTTCACAAACGCGTTTTACATCGTCAAGGATTTGGCATAGCTCATCGCGAGTCGGTCGATAGCCTAACTGCGCGATTACGTATTGAAGGGCCTTTTTTCCAGTGTGTTTCCCGATGATGATTCGTCTCTTGTTGCCTACCAAGTCAGGTGAGAACAGTTCGTACGTCTCAGGCTCCTCCAGCACTGCGGCAACGTGGATACCCGATTCGTGAGAGAACGCGTTCAAACCAACGACTGGCTTGTTCTTCGGTAGGCGCAACCGTGAGTGTTGTTCAACTGTCTTCGACAAACCCATTAATTTCGGAAGGTCGTAAGTATCGATACCAAACTGGACGCGTAGAGCCACAAGCAATTCCTCAAGCGGAGTGTTTCCAACTCGCTCTCCTATTCCGTTGACCGTTGTATGCAGTTGAAACGCCCCGGCTTCTACCGCGGTGATCGTGTTTGCTATAGCCATACCAAGATCGTTGTGGCAGTGAATACAGAGCGGCACGTTAACGGCTGTTTTCATTAGAGTCACCAGATCGTAGCACGACGCTGGCCTGAGCGCACCGACCGTATCTGCGATGCTGACATAGTCGGCCCCGTGATCCTCACCTTGTTTGAAAAAGCGCTTGAGCACCTCAGGATTGGTTCTCGTCGCGTCTTCTGCTGCAAATCTCACGATCAAGCCGTGTTCCTTTGCATATTCGAGAGTCGAAAGAGCACACTCCAACATTTCATCAAAACTACGATGATACTTGTATTTGAGATGCAAATCTGAAGTGGCCATGAATAGCCCAACAACGTCCACATCACAATCTAACGCTTCATCTATGTCATGAAAAATCGCGCGCGAAAGGCAACATATCTTAGTTTTTAACCCCAAATTTGCGATTTTTTTCACCATCGCCTTTTCTTTTGCAGACACTGCGGGAAATCCTGCTTCGATCATCTCGACGCCAATTTCGTCCAGCTTCGTTGCGATCTCGACTTTTTCATCTAAACCAAAAACGACGCCGGGCGCTTGTTCGCCGTCACGCAATGTGACATCACAAATTTCAACGCTGTTAACACCTGTTCTAGGCAACGCAGAAGAAGATCCGAAATAACCCATAGACCCCCGAAAGAAATTCGCTATGCACATTCATAACCTGCAGCTTAAATAGGTTACTGGTCTCGTGATTGGTCACGCGAAAAGGGCAGTTTATTAACTTTATCTAGCAGGCAAGATTAGTACATTATCTCACAGATGAACGGCGACCGCTCAAAACATCCATAGGTTGATAAGCTACGGGGCGGCAAATAGTACGTGGTGAGTAACACATTAAACGCTCAAGGAACCATTAGCGAAAAGATTCT
>JBAXDW010000271.1:0-2144 GCA_037140755.1 Methanobacteriota archaeon | reverse complement strand
TATGAAGCGGATATGGGGATGGTATGGTTTAGTGATGGTCGTGTGATCCTAGTCGAATTTAGTCCTGATTAGCATCATCCTTCAACTGTTCTTCGTTCGATTGTTCATCTTCGAACCAATAGATGTAGAGGAGCCGTCCGTCTTCTTTTACAATTACTTCTTTACGCATATATCGATAATACCTTTCATTAGAGCCTCTTGCAAAATAGGGGGAAAAGAGGAATTTAGGCATCTGGCGTCGAATTATGTTTTAGTCAAGAGACATGATCACGGAGGCGCCTGTGGAGAGAATATCTTATCTCATTTCTAGTATCCAGCGTTCTTTGTTTGCGTATTTACACGAGACAGTGGGGGAGTTGTCTGAGAAAGAGCAACGCTTTGTTAGCGTGCTGGAGTTAGTGTGTATTGAGAAGCACGTCATCACGCATCACAGGTTAGGCCGCAGTCCCAAGGACCGCAAAGCGCTCGCACGCGCTTTCGTGGCGAAAGCTTTCTACAACATTCCTACGACCAGTGCCGTGCTTGAGCGTTTAAGACGCGACAAGGTGTTCCGGCAATTATGCGGCTGGGAGTGTTGGCATCAGGTTCCAGGCGCAAGCACTTTCAGCCGTGTATTCAATCATTTCGCTCAGTGTGAGCTGCCTGACAAGGTTCATGCAGCCTTGGTCAAAGAATATCTCAGTGATGAGGTAGTCTGGCATGTGTCTCGTGATGCAACTGCTATTGAGGCTCGTGAGAAGCCTGCCAAGAAAGGGGCTTTTGCGCAAGCTTCGCCTTCAAATAGGAGGCGTGGACGTCCAAAGAAAGGCGAAGAGCCGCCTGCTTTGGAGGAGAAACGCATTGAAAAGCAGGGTAGGTGGAGTCTAGAGGAATGCCTTCAAGACCTGCCTACGGCTTGTGATGTTGGAACCAAGCAGAACTCTAAGGGATACAAAATTAGTTGGATAGGCTACAAGCTCCACGTGGATGTGTGCGACAGAGGCATTCCCCTCTCCGCATTAACCACCAGCGCCTCAATGCATGATAGCCAAGCGGCGATACCGCTTATGATGATGACAGGAAGCCGTGTCGAATCTTTGTACGAGTTGATGGATTCGGCCTACGACGCTGAGCGGATCCGTCAGGCATCGCTTGAGAGGGGCCATGTGCCGATCATCGATTGTAACGCTCGGCGGGGTGAGAGCTTGCCAATGGAACCGGACCGCGCTCGTCGTTACCAGCATCGCACAACGGCAGAGCGGTTCAACTCTGAGATCAAGGACAACCACGGCGGGTCGATGGTGCGGGTCAAGGGTCACAAGAAAGTGCATGCCCATCTAATGTTCGGTCTGCTGGTGATATTTGCCAAGGCCGTACTAGGACTGGTTACCTAACAGGGCGAGAGGGAATCGAGTGCAAGCAGTGAGAGCAAACGACTTCGGCTAAGCCGCAGAGGGACCGATGACGACTTGACGACACAAAAAACGGTCTAAGTGATGCCTAGAAAGTCGAAATCGGGTTAAATCGGTGGGACGATCACGCCCACAGGAGTTGAACGCGTCAAACAGAGGCGCGAAAATCATTTTGCAAGAGGCTCATTAGTCAGTTATATAAGCTGCCCACATCAATGCTATACATTCACTGCAGGGCTGCTTCATAACATAGGAAAACTCGTTATCCAATCAACCTATAGCAAGCAAACTTCTGCAATTATTGGCGCATCATACAGCCAGAACATACCGCTACATCTTGTCGAAGAAAAGGTAATTGGTTTCAATCATGCCCACGCTGGTGGATGGGCTGCAAAGTGTTGGAACCTACCAACGTCTCTAGTTGAAACGATAGCGCTGCATCATACCCCCACAAAGGCAAAAGAAGCTTCTACCTTGTGTGCTATAACCAGTCTTTCGAGTTTCCTGGCAAGACGAAAAGACGAGACACTTCCGACTGACATCCCATCAGTCTTCCTCAACCCACAAATCAGTGAAACGATGCTGGTAAAAATGTGGGAAAAGTGGATACCTTTGAGGCAAACACACCTAGAGACAGTTGGATTTTTATCCGCAACTTAACGCTTTTTAACAAATGCGTAGTATAATCTTATTGGATCGTTCGTCTAACCAGCAGTATTATGACGACGAAGAAGGCAGTAAGGATGACGTTAC
>JBAXDW010000270.1:0-2145 GCA_037140755.1 Methanobacteriota archaeon | reverse complement strand
TATCCCATCCGTTCCGCACACAGTGGATCACATATGAGTGTCGGAAGGTATGGGGATGGACGTCTTTTCCGATGACCGAGCATAGCGCTTGACGATGTTGCGCACCTGTCGTTGTTTGAGGGGAAAGATAGGCCGATCATCGGGGAGTTTTTGTGCAGAAACGTATTTAGAGAGCATTCCGATCGTCTCTGCGTCTAAATGAACCCTCCGCTGCTTCCCCCCTTTCGCATTCGAGAGGTTGACGACACTGTTGTATATACCTCTGTAGTCCTGCCCCCCATGTCCGTCGTTGTCGTTTTGATTTCATCTTACCTGAAGTTCACTTAACATACGATGCATCGCTGTCTAATTCTTCTCGGCGATCGGCCGAGGTATCTGATTCACCGCGTTCTTCAGGCCCTCTGCGCAACGTCTACAGTGCGGATCGTTCAAGTGCAGACAGCCAATGTGAAGCGCGTAGTAGCACGCGCTGTTTTCTGCCATCATCATAGTGTGGTGGCCTCGCTTCTCCGTCGCCGGGCACTCTGAGCCGCAGCGTCCATAATGTCTGCTACGGTGAGGTCGGTCACGATCATGGCGTGAAGCGCCTGTTCAACAACAGCGGCGACCACGCGTTCATGCTTCTTCAGTGTTCTTTTTACCATCACGCTCACCTCCGATTCAATCCGTGCAGGAAAGTTTCTTAACTCCGCGTGAAGCACACATTTCGTGTGAAAGCGTGACAAATTCTTTGTGTCACGCACCGCGCTTGAAGAGATATCTTCTGAGAGGTTGCTGTAAAAGACGTCTTTCTATGTTTTCTAAGGCGCATCGGGCTAACATTCCAATCTGCTTTTTTGGACAAATGCAGAAATCTGACCTCAGAAATAGGTCGAACAGAAAACTTGATACGCGTAAGAACGTCATCTATCGACTGCATGACCAACAGGGGCAAGCCGTACGAAGCAATTGTTGCAGAACTCGTTAATAGGATCAACCGGGAGGATTCTGTCCAGACCTTAGTGGTTGAACCCTACAAGAACCTCAAAGGGGTTTCCGGATCGACCCACCAATTCGACGTCTATTGGGAGTTTCGGACCGGAGAACAAACGCACAAATACGCAATAGACGCAAAACACTGGGATAAACCCGTCAGTCTACGAGAACTCAGCAGATTGCGAAAAGCTCTCAATGATTTGCAGGCGTCTCCAACCAGCCTATTTCTGGCGTCGAGCGGGTTTGAAAGAAAGGCGCGTGCCTATGCAGAGCATCACGGCATTAATGTGTGGATTTATCCGTTCACCATCGAAACAATGAACGACGATGTCACTTTTTTTGTCGCCAAATTTGAGAACGTATCACCTGTTTTTGATGAAGGGTGGATAGAAAAAGTCCTAAAACCCAGGCTCCGAGAAGGGACCCCCGTGCCAGTCAACCTGGAAGGCACCGACGAACGAACACATATATTTGATGATCATTGTGCTGCTAAGACCGTGCGAGAGGTTCTTCACGAGCACTACTTAGCAGAGATGACTGAGGTGCCCGCGCAAGAAATTTGTGTACTGTTTGACAAGCCAACTTACATCGAAACCGGCGATCTCGCCGCCCCTATGTTGAAGGTAAGCGGCTTAAATGCAGTTTTTTCTTTGACCTCACATACTGAAACGCTTCTAAGCGTATCGAAGGACTATGCACGCCGTGTGGTCGAATTCATAGCCGACGTTCTTATCAACGAACGATGAACAATGGTGAAGAAGCGAGCTTGTGAGCTCCAGCTAACCGAAAACTGATAAAACAAGAGTGGGTTAAAAAAGTCCTTGGATTCGACCAATACGCGGTCACACGTCTTCGACTCGCGGTGAGATGGCGCCCCCACCGATCTCCGTCGCGATTCTAGAACGGGATCCATTGTTCTTCACATCAACCTCCACGGTTTTCGCGTGCAAAACTCACGTTAAAAACCAAGCAGAGCAGAGAATTTGGCAAGGCAACCTAAGCAGGGTGAGGGTTAACATATAAATGTTTATCTAAATCAAGCGGGAAGACTCCTTGCGAAAGCGGGGAGATGAGAGCGACAAATACCACAACATGCTTATTTTATTGGTGCCAATAGATAAAACGTGCATAAAGTGTATCGCTATCGGCTCTATCCGACAAAGGAGCAAG
>JBAXDW010000269.1:0-2192 GCA_037140755.1 Methanobacteriota archaeon | reverse complement strand
CACTTCCTTCGCGACTCGGCAGGACGTGAGATTGACTTTGTTGTTCTGAAAAACAAGAAGCCGCTCTTTGCAGTCGAATGCAAGACGGGAGAACAGACCCTCAGCCGAAATGTCTCCTACTTTGCGACCAGAACGGACATCCCGCAATTTTATCAAGTCCACTTAGGCGAAAAGGATTACGAGGTTGCTCACAGTAAAGCAAGGGTGTTGCCCTTTACAACTTTCACTGGAATTCTCGGCGTTTAACGGCGTAGTCGTCATATTCTGTTAATAAATAACGGAACCGCCGTCATTTCCGTATCAACAGCGCATACGAGGTCACAGGGAACAGCCACACCACGCTCGCCAACGCGATAGACCTCCTTGCAACCCGCGATGATCAAGCCGGGCTGCACGCGCTCGCCCATCTTCTCACGGAAGATGTCGATCACCTGGCAATCCGAAGGACGGGCCTGCGACGCCGCCTTGATTTCAATCGGGTCAGGCTGGCTACATAACGAGTTTGGTTAAAGCCGCTCTGAAGAGCAGGCTGAGCCCCGTTATCTCCTGAGGTGGCAGATAGTCAGCCAGCTCGTTGGCGATGTCTTTATCCGACAGGTCTGCGGCTCTCGTTCGAAGAAAATCGCAAAATTCACCGCACGTTGTGCCAGAGAACTGGTCTTTTTTTCTTGCCAGGGGTGAGTAGACCGGTTTCCGTAGCCGTTCTTCGAGCGTCGCTTTGTCGGGCACTGCGTTCATCTGGAGAAAGAACCAAATATCGTAGAGGTCCCTCACCAACCGACGCTCATTCCACGCCGCCATCTTGTTAGCCAAAGCAACGCCGATGTCGACAATGTGAATGATCCGTGGAGGCAAGTCAAACCGGGAGGAGAAGAGTCGCGTCGACGTGGTGGTGGTCTGAACCTCCAGCGCGACTTTGGCTTCGATCTGGATCGTCGCTTGCTCCACCGACAAAACAACGCGCAGGCATTTTGAGTTGAGCGTGTAGGTCACTATTGCGCCCTTGATCGACTGGAGGCAGGTGATGATTTCGTCCACGATGTCCTTCTTTGACTTATAGGGCACGAAAACATAGTCGAGATCGTTCGTGAGCCGGGGCGAGCCCAGCACGCGCAACACCATGCCGCCGCGCAGAACAGCCTTCTTGTCGAACGTCTGGGCAAAGAGATCCAGCACGCGCGCCAGCAATTGTTGCTCCTTCCCGATCATGGGCGTCTCCACGTGCGGTTGAAGAACGAAACGAAACGTTCGTCGTAGTTCTTGAGGTAGCGGGCAATGATCTTGAAATCGAGATCCATGAGGTTGATGTCAGTGCCTGGGTCGAAAGAGAAGCGGCGCCCCTTGTATGTATAATAGCAGACATCCAGAAAGGCTTTCTCGGTTGAGGCGACGAGTTGGCCGTCAACCGAGCTGAACCCGAAATAGAGCTGCGGACTGATGCTGAGGTGTTCGATGATTCCCAGTTTGCAGCGATAGATGCGCGGACGTCCGATTTTGACAGCTTGAATTTTTCGCGCGGGAACAGAGCCAATCGTTGCCGTGCGTGCCAGCACGGTGCCCGTCGAGATGTACGATTTAGGATCGATCCTGCTACTGATGGTTGCCAAGCTCGCTTCCGGGGTGGCGTAAAGGCCTCGCTTGACCTTGACCAAGGCACCGGTCCGCGTCAGCTCAGCCAGGGTGCGATAGAGCGTGGCCTCAGCGCCTTCTGCGAGCACAACCTTAAGGTCGGCCAGCGTGAAGACACCCCCCAATTCGCCCGCCCACTTCTGTACCGCGCTATATCTTTCAATGTCCATGAACAGATACTCTCATATTATGACAGTAACTGTCAACGCCATCATGGGGGCATCAAGTTATATTGACAATATAGGCCATGTCACCCCTTGTCGGGGAAGCCCCTGATGTCGCTGATTCATAATCGCAATTATGCTCGCAAGTCAGATCATTATAATCGATATCGATTTTCTAACATGCCTTACGGCCCGGGAACAGTGATAAAAAACACGTTGTTTGCGAGAATTCAGGAGTCAGAAGATCAGGAGTCGGAATGGAGAAAATCGACACTATCGAATGTTTCGACGCAATCTATTCTGGATTCTGAATTCTGACTACTTGTGTTGCGGGCTCCGCCCAAATCAGGATTAGGAGGCGGCGCTTCCATTCGTAATCATAATCGTAATCCTAATCGT
>JBAXDW010000268.1:0-2204 GCA_037140755.1 Methanobacteriota archaeon | reverse complement strand
CGGTCATAATAGGTAAGCGCCTCGTAGCTGTCGCCCATCTCTTCAATCAATGAGCCATATGTGAATAGGGCATCAGCGTTTGAGGGTTCCACCTTAAGAGCTTCTCCGAGTCGATCTAACGCGTCTTTCAACTTGCCTTGTTTTCGAAGCAAAAGCGCCTCTTCGACAATATCCAATGCCGTCTTCGCTATTTGAGCTCCGCATTCGCAGCACGCCTCCGCCTCTTTTGGATTGATAGTTCCGCATCCTGGACACAGCTTTGTCATCTTTTGTAGATACGGCTTCTGGCTGATATGTTTTACTCACTGAACAATTGCGATAAGAACACGGCTCAAAAATGTTAGAAACGCGACACACCACGCGAACCGTTGTCAACTCAACCTTGTTATGCGCTATTTCCGTCTTGTAAGTGAGAGGGCGACAAATAAGACTGAAACCTGTGCCCCAAGCAAGCCGCGAGCAAATTTTTTTTCCTAAGAAAAACTTGCAGTTGACGTGCCGCTTGAATTATTGTTGATCGTAGTCTGTTTTTCCCTGCTTTTTGAAACCTCTTATAGCAGGCTTTGTAAACTGCCGGCGGGGTGACTTAAAGAGAATCGCCGCAAAAGAATGCTAGCACTCTTCGCGTTTTGAGGAGTGCGTCTGGGCGAGCGTTGCGTCCTGTGCTCGCACGCGCATCACGTTACCGAAGTCAGCCGATTCGGGGTTGTCTTCGACAAAAACAACCTCATCAATGCCCGCGTTCTTAATGAGCCTCCAGCACATCTTGCAAGGGGTCCCGTTCACGTAGAGCGTTGCACCGTTGATAGAGGCCCCCCCTCGAGCGGCCTGTATTATCGCATTTGCCTCGGCGTGGACGCTAACGCAGAGTTCGTACCGTTCGCCCTTAGGTATGTTCAAGCGTTCTCGTTCACATCCGATGTTCAGACAATGCGGTTCGTTGCGTGCGGCTCCGTTGTATCCGGTGGACAGTATGTGGTCACCACTGGAAACGATAATGGCGCCGTATTGGCGCCTCGTACATGTAGAACGCAAGGATACCGTCCGCGCGAGCGCCATATAGTACTCGTCCTTGGAGATTCTGTGGTTACGCTGTTCTGAGGCCTGTGAGGTTTTTTCCACGGCTTTACCGTCCTGTGACCGCTTGTTTAGGAACCAGCTTGCGCTGTCTGCCGTTGGTATATCGTTTAGTCTATTTTAATACTTGGGAAACTACTTTAAGCAACGACACTAAATTTACGGCCAGATATCTGCGTGGAACCGACGCGAGTGGTGAAACAGTGAAAGGTAAACAGCACGTAATCAAGATACTCGGGGCGGGCAACTACCTGATGGCGGACGATGGAGTAGGGATTCACATCCTCGAAAAGCTCGAAAAGATGAACAGGAGCGACGTTGAACTGGTAAACGCTGGCGTCGGCGGGTTGGCAATACTTGACTATATGGAAGATGCCGACGACGTGATAATCATCGATGCTGTACGGGGGGGAGGAGGAGAGCCGGGATCGATCTACAAGTTTACGGACAAAGAACTGCCCCCTGCAAATCTCTTTATGATGTCTTTGCACGACCTGAGTCTGGTCGATACGCTGCGCTTGGGCCGGGAGATTCAACCCGAGCTCATGCCGGACAATATCAGTATCATTGGCATAGAAGTTGAACGAGTTGAGGGTATCTGCACGGACCTTTCACCTCGGGTCGACGCGGCTGTTGATGCCGTCTTACAGCTGGTTTTTGAAGAAGTTCAACGATTCAAGAATTGACGAAGAAGAAGCGGTTCAGTCAGGCAAAAACCATATATATGCACGTTTTCACAAGGGGAATACCGAGGTAAATTGTTATGGCAAAACCTATATTGATGGATTTTTATGCTGATTGGTGCGGACCGTGCAAAATACAGGATCCTATACTCGAGGATCTCAAGCAAAAGCTTGGAGATAAAATAGAATTTAAGAAAATCAACGTGGACGATAACTTGCAGCTTGCAAACAAGTACGGGATTCGCGTCGTACCGACCCTAATATTGGAATGCAACGGGAAAATCATCGAACATTATATCGGCGTAACGCGTCCAGAAATCCTTGAAGCGGACTTAAACAAGGCAGCTGAGTCGTGTACTGAATGAATGAATCAGACGTAGCGCTCGCTACGATTGTCTCTTTTTTCACTAAGACCCCGCGTCTTGAGTCCAATTGACCCTTTTT
>JBAXDW010000267.1:0-2229 GCA_037140755.1 Methanobacteriota archaeon | reverse complement strand
GTTGAGTTTCAAAGTTATATTACCAAAGATACCAAGCTCCTTGTTTTAAATAGCCCATGTAACCCGACTGGGGCTGTGTGCGACGAAAGTGTAATAAAAAATATAGCTCAGACGGCTGAAGATCATGGCATCTTCGTGCTCTCTGATGAGGTTTACGAAAAGATCGTTTATGGCGCTAAGCATCACAGTATAGGTACATTGATACCTGACTTGGCGATTACGATAAATGGATTCTCGAAGGCATACGCTATGACGGGGTGGAGGCTCGGCTACGCAACCGCACCTCGATCGATCATTCAAGGCATGCTTAAGATCCAACAACACACAGTAAGCAACGCAACGTCCTTCGTCCAACGAGCTGGTATCGAAGCGCTGAGCGGTGATCAAAGCGCTCTGCGTGCCATGGTGGCTGAGTTCCAAACGCGGCGCGACCTCATGGTTAACGGACTGGCCCGAATTGGAATAAAATGCGCGCTCCCGAAAGGCGCATTCTACGCGTTCGCAAAGGTCGCTCAGTTCGGCACTTCTGAACAGGTGACTGAACAACTGTTGCGGGACGCTTTGGTCGCTGTGACGCCTGGATCGGCATTCGGCCCGAATGGCGAGGGCTATTTACGTATTTCGTACGCCACGAGCCGTGAAGACATCGTAGAAGGCATCCGCAGGATCGAAGAATCACTCCAAAAAGAGTCTAACACTTGACCCGATGCTTAGTGATCTCTCGAATTATGTTTTCCGTACCCGATAGGTCTCCACTATCGTGACTAAGCAGCCTTATCACTTTTGAAGAAATGTGCCTTTTTTCAAGGTCCTCTTGAAGCTTGTTCTCGTCAAAATACTGATCGAAACCAAGCGCTATTATATCTGGTTTTATCAGTGTTAGGGGCTCGAATATGTCGCGCTCGCTCCCAAGTTCAGCATGATCTACCATCTCTAAGGCTTGGACTACTTGCAGCCGTTGCTGTTCTGGAAGAATGGGTTTTGACTTGTGTTGAATCATGGAATCGCGTGAAACAATGACATATAGTTCGTCTCCTAGCTCCCTTGCTTTCCTTAGGTAAAGAATGTGGCCGGGATGCAAGATGTCAAACGTACCTGTTGCGAGAACTCTAATCATTTTCGCCCCCGAAGGTCTCCTTTATGTCTCTAAGTACCGCGCTCTCCTCAATTTCTACGTCGAGCACATCGAGTTGTCTAATGTTGCCGATTCTATCGTAACAGGCCCAGCTCGTGATTTCGTAAGGATAGCCGACAATGATATGATAATCACCATTTTGCATAAACATGTGAATATCTGCGTCCGACGGCCGAAGCTCCCCCGACGGATGGCTGTGCACTGACCCTACAATATGTGTGTTAACGGGTAACATGAACAGATCCATAACCGCGCTCACATTTGACGACTGAGTTATGGGGACGTCCACATCAGTTATGATCTGGTCAGTCTCATATAGCATCCCGGCGAATTCCTTGGGTTGGGAGGATGCACTCACTTCAAGCACAAACTTCAATGCGTCACGGGCGATGCCTTTGATCTTCTTAGTCATAAGCGTCAGGTAATGCGTGCTCTCGCCACATCTTTTTTACTCTCTAAACACGAAGGACAAAAAAGGCGCGATGTCGGTTCGACCGTTCCTCATCTGTGCCTCAGAACTCATAGGGATCATCATTGCGTTTTTGCGCTCGGGAGTTAACATACATCATCGGCACAAATGCAATTGAACTTCTCAGTATTATAGATATACCTCGTTTACTCCGCGACACCTGCAACCTGGAAACGCTCTACGGAGCAATTAGCTTCGACATTGGGAAAGATAATGTCACGAGACATGCCGGGGATTCAGATCGCGAGTAAAAATGATCAGCTACAACGTTATGATGCGGAGGGAGGGATTCGAACCCGCGAACTCCTATGAGAGTGGATCTTGAGCCCACCGCCGTTGACCACTTGGCTACCTCCGCTTTCGTTTGATTTAGTGTAGCTACCACGTATTTCTAGTTAACTAACGCGCAGCTAAAAGCGCATATTCCCCCGAATCGATTATGCATGTCAAAACAGCATCTTTCGTTGCAAACAATCAAGCGCCTTGCCCCGGAGGACCTCGCGACAAAAAACTAGTTAGAAATTAGCTTAGAAGGCGACGTTCGACGAATTGTCACTAGTAGATCCAAGCACATTGCCTTTTCGAGAATCCCGCAACTAGATATCGCAATTTCTAAATACGCCTC
>JBAXDW010000266.1:0-2230 GCA_037140755.1 Methanobacteriota archaeon | reverse complement strand
TCCTTTATCCATTAATTGTATATTGTTGTTTATAAGATATATTGTTTATGTGGTGAATAAAAACGCAATTCATCTTAACGCTGAAGCGGATAAGCTTTCTTGCTGAAAAATTGTAATTACGCTCAGATTACGCTTGAACGGGTTCAATGGAGAGAGCTTGGTTATACCAACACATCACTAGGGGCTGACCGCCTGTGGGGTACTTTACTCGTACATTTTTTTTAAGCGTTCGTAAAATCGACGCCGTGCCGACGCATCAGAGCCATCTACACATGGCACGTAGGGACTTCACCTCGTACACGTGATAGAAGCAGACGCAACGGAATGTTTTTCAGTGAGCCATCGGTCTTATTCCTACGATCGGCAACAACAGCCATATGCAACAACAGCCATATATATGACAGATCAGACAAACGACTTCATGGTGATAGTCTGTTCCCCCCTATTACATTAAGGCATATTAAGACGCTCACCGATTGCACAGGAATCCTTCAACACGCAAAATACGCTATTCCGAACCGATTTGAAGGTTACTGTGTCGACGACAATGTGCGAGCGCTTCTTGTAGCGGCAAAGCACTACAATTTGTTTAGAGACGAATCGAGTTTCGACTTGTTGAGAGTCTATATGGCCTTTACTTTTCACGCACAAAACGACGACGGCACGATGCACAATTTTATGAGCTACCAACGAGACTTTCTCGATTCGGTAAGCGCAGATGATGTCTTAGGAAGGACACTCTGGGCCTGCGGGTACGTCTGCGGCAATTTTAGTCTTCCCAGGGGCGTCCGAGAAGTCGCCCGTGTCATATTTGAAGAGGCAGCGAAGCACGCGACGAGCAGCTTGTCACTACGAGGGGTTGCCTACTCCCTTCTAGGGTTCTATCATTCGAGGGCCTCAATTCACAATGCTCAAGATAACATCAAAGCGCTTTCAGCTGAAATCCTGCGTTACTACGAGAATGCGCGAGCCTCCGATTGGGAATGGTTTGAAGATTTCATGTCATACTCAAACGCTCGATTACCCCATGCGATGCTCCTAGCCTACGAAGCCGTTGGTGCGCCACCACTGCTTTCGTGTGGCGAAAGAACCCTACGTTTTCTATGGGACGAAGTACTTACGTCCAAAGGTGCAATAAACGTGATAGGAAATGACGGCTGGTACGTACGCGATCGATATAGGGCCATTGGCGACGAACAGGCGATTGATGTCGGAGCACTTGTCGAGGCGCTCTTAGACGCCTACAGAATAACCGGCAAGGTGCAGTACTACCAAAACGCGCGCACGTGCTTTAGCTGGTTCACTGGCAACAACCTGCTAAAGTCTCCCATCTATGACGAAGCCACAGGAGGTTGTTTTGATGGTTTGTCGCTCCAGGAAGGCGTAAATCAAAACCTCGGGGCTGAATCAACAATTGCTTACTTGTTATGCAGACTCGCATTTGAAGAGGTCGAAAAGCCTGTCGAGACTGTCGAGCGTTCGGATTACTGCTAAACAAAATGAAAGGCTCGAACGGGCGCTTTGAGTAAAAAAGCTGAACGGTCATAACAGCGGAAGATATAAAGCGTTTGTCGCCGCAAACGGTATGAATCTATGGAGATTGCCCCACCACAAAAGCCGGAAGAGCTCGTCAAATCAGCTATGAAAGTCATCGCCGCGAACGTACAGACTATAGCTGATGAAATAGATTATGCGGAAGTCAATTCGCTGGTCAGTGACATTTTAAGCGCGCATCAGGACAAAAAACGAGTTTTTGTCATGGGTGCTGGGAGATCAGGACTCGTCGTCAAGGGCTTCGCAATGCGACTGATGCATTTGGGGTTTAACGTTTACGTAGTCGGAGAGACGGTAACCCCCGCCGTCGAAAAGGATGATCTTCTTATCGTAATATCAGGCTCTGGAGAGACTAAGTCTATCAATGAGATGAGTGTCCTCGCAAAGGCCAAAGGCACGCGACTTGCCTCAGTAACGTCAAACAAGGACTCTACGCTTGGAACCATTTCCGATACCACTGTGATCGTCAAGGGACGTACCAAGATAAGTGGAAGTGGGATGGACTTTATGGAGCGACAGGTTATCGGTGCGCATATCTCTTTTGCTCCACTCGGAACAATGTTCGAAATAAGCACAATGGTCTTTCTCGATGGTGTGATTGCTGCCCTCATGGAGGTCACAAAAAAGAGCGAGGAGAACTTGAAGAAAAAACACGCTACCCTCGAATGAACGCGTT
>JBAXDW010000265.1:0-2232 GCA_037140755.1 Methanobacteriota archaeon | reverse complement strand
GAACGACGGTTACCACCATTGATGTGCCCTCTGTCGATGAGTTTATACAGCGGCTGATCAGTGCGGGGGGGCGCGTTGTTGTGTCGAAGTCGGTTGTGCCGGGGGTGGGATACCATGCCTACTGCGCAGACACTGAGGGAAACCTTTTCGGGATCATGCAGCAAGATTCTTCTGCGCGATAGTCGAAGGATGTGATTCACAAATATTTTAACAGAGTATCCAGTTCTTGTTTGTGCTGACGCCTCGACTCGAGCTTTTTTGCTACAGAGGACTCACAAGTTATCGACCCATTTCAGATCAAGTCGTAATACTGTATAAGAATTGAAAGTGTGTGGCCGTCCCTACAGTTGCGGGCGTACTTAGGTGCTTTGCAGCAAAAAGGTTCGGTAATCATCCGCTGCTGCTCTGGTCGGTGTTTCTTGGTATTGGGCTTCAAAGCCCCGATCCGTGCGATAAGCAGAGCCACAGCGGTGGCTTTGATTATTCTTTGAACGAACGTTTGAAACACTTTCAGCACGCACGGAAGATCCTTAAATATGATCCTTGCGCGGTTAAGTGTGTCGATGCTGAAGAGTCAGAGCCTGCCCTATGGGCTAACTCAAATCATCCTAGTTGCGGCGGGCTCGCACTCTGCGTTGACCGACTCCATCTCGCTAGGCCTCGCTTCGACTAACATGCTGTCTTCGCTGATTGTCGGAAAAGACCCCGAGGCTTGACGCGTCGCATGTTATGAGTCGTACACTAAAAACGCGACACTTTCGCTTAGTGGATGAATTGGCTTTAACCGTGCAGCCGTGGCTACTTATGACCCTACCCTCTTACGCTAAATTGTTATCTACATAACATCTGAGGGGGGCTCCTTTTCCGGTTGCGAGCACGCACTTGTTGCAGGAGATGCACGTCGCTTTTCTTCGGTCGCCGCGTTGCCATCTCAGAACGAGGTTAGGCTCTCGAATCAGTGGACGACACAGACCAACGAAATCAGTCTCCCCGTTTGCTACGACTTGCTCGACAAGTTCCAGGGAGCGTAGGCCACCGGTCATAATAGTCGGTATCCCGGTTGCTTGTTTGACCTCGCTGCACCATGCGCGCGTAAACCCTTCTTCGTCAATCCGAGAGATTGGGCTGCGAAGCGCCGTCTCGTTCCACGCCGATCCCTGCAATCCTTGGCTGATCTCGAGTACGTCACACCCTGCTCTCGCAAGTGACTGGGCTGCAGCTTGTCCTTCGTCATAGGTTAGCCCACCTGTCACGCCATCTTGCACTCCAAGCTTAACGATAACTAGATAGTCCGGTCCTACCTGGTCACGGATCGCATGTAACACCTCACAGTGGAGCCGAACACGGTTTTTTAGCGTGCCTCCATACTGGTCCGTTCGCAGGTTTGTAATCGGTGAAAGGAATTGAGAGAGCACGCTGTCGTGCGCTGCGTGAACCTCGACGGCGTCAAAGCCAGCGCGTGTAGCGCGCTCTGCTGCGTCGCCAAAGCTATCAATGAGCGTTTCAAGGTCAGAAGTCGTTGCAGCGTGGTAGTTGTCAGAATAGAACGGTTTTTCGATGTACGGGCACGATGACACGATTGATGGGCCAATTGCTTCATTACCGAGCTTCTTTTGATATGCCGCTGACCAGAATCCCGAGTGGCTCAGCTGTGCGGCAATGGATCCTCCTACGTTACTCACCGCAGCCGTTAAGCGCGAAAATCTCGAGATGCTATCGTCGTTATACAGCTGACACGAAGCAGGTTTGAATTGACCTTGCGGATGAATGCTGACTGCACCGGTGATAATTAGCCCGACCCCGTTTTCAGCGAAGCGAACAAGCCTTCTGCATTCTTCTTCCTTGATAACGCCGTGCTCATCAGCCGCCTCACCGCTCGTGGAAGCAGCAAGAATGAAACGGTTACTAATCCTATGTGATCTAATTTGCAGCGGGGCAAACAAACTTGCTTCTTCTTGTGTCCGCTCAAATGGCACTCATTTCGCTCCTGTTTATGCAGTTTATACCGGCTATCTGAACTAGTTTATGTTACGGCCCTATTTGGGCGTGTAAGGAAAGAGTTTTCTGTTCGTAGCGACTGCATGCGTTTGAGGTGCTTGTGGCGTCAAACAAGAGTGATTCCCAGCTGGACAATAGAGCTTCGGCTTCGTTCTTTGGCGGCTATAGTCGTGCAATACACGATTACTTCAATCCTCTGCTGCAAGCGATTGAAGAACTTCAGCATGATGCTAA
>JBAXDW010000264.1:0-2243 GCA_037140755.1 Methanobacteriota archaeon | reverse complement strand
GATTGAAGTCAAACAGGGGCCTTATCTAGGAGATCTTGATAAGAATCGTTTCGATCCCTCAAACGCAAATGAAAGCGGTGGCTGAGAGGTAGGATGCTTGATACCAGTATATGAGCCATTGCTAAAAGAGAAAGAAAAGCAACTCCTAGCTGAATGCATCGATAGTGGTTGGATCTCATCCGAAGGGCTTTTGTCAAAGAATTTGAAGAGCGATTCTCGAACTATATAGGCGCGCAGCACGGCGTTGCGGTATGCAACGGGACCGCAGCACTTGAGACAGCGCTCTATGCGATCGGCGTGCAAAAAGGCGATGAAATCATCATGCCATCTTTCGCCATCATTTCGTGCGCCGTTGCTGCCCTCCGCCTAGGAGCGAGACCGGTACTCGTCGACATTGACCCTGCGACGTGGAACATGGATACCGCGCAGCTCGAATCTATGATCACAGCTAGAACAAAGGCTATTATGCCTGTACACATTTATGGGCTGCCCGTCGACATGGATCCTGTCTTTGACTGTGCCGCTGACCACGATCTCAAGATCGTCGAAGACGCCGCCGAAGCTCATGGTGCCGAGTATTTCAGTGGCAAACTGGGAAATCGCTGGGTGAAATGCGGCAACATGAGCGACGTCGGCTGTTTCTCCTTATATGCGAATAAGATCCTCACCACCGGTGAGGGAGGGATGGTGATGACCGACGATCCGACGATTGCCACGCGGGCTGCCTCGTATGGAACCTCTGTTTTCACGAGGAGAGGCGGTTCTATCACACCGAACTGTGCTACAACTTTCGTATGACCAATCTCCAGGCCGCGGTAGGGATCGCACAGCTCGAACGGATCGAGGAAGTTATTGCCCGTAGACGATTACTCGCCAGTTACTACGAACAAGGTTTAGCAGGCGTGTCTGGCATCCGTTTGCAAGCTAAAGTCCCGTACGCAAAGCCCGTGTACTGGATGTATGCAGTGCAGCTTGACAAAGCATTAGACGTCGACGCGGCCGCGATGATGACGCGACTCAAAGGCAAAGGTATCGGCACGCGCCCGTTTTTCCTTGGATTACACGCACAACCGATATTACAAAAGCTCGGGCTCTTTAAAGGCGAGAAGTTGCCCCAAACTGATCGCGCGAATCAATACGGGGTTTACCTCCCGTCCAGTCTCACCCTCACAAAGCCACAGATCGATTTGGTGTCTGAAGCCGTTAAGGAAGCGCTGCAGAAGGGGTGATGTGGAAGTATTCGATATGAAAGCACAGTTCTAAGACCTTTTCTACCGGCAGAAGGATTGCCCCGGTGAGGCCGACTACGTTGATGCCCGTATCAAGAAGGATGCGACTGGCGCCGCAACGACCATAGTCAAACTCTCTCAAGTATTCACATCAGCAGAAAGTCCTGTCACTTCTCAAGGAAGCAAATTGTACGGATGGAGCACCCCAGAATCACGTTTTCGTTTTTTGATAAAGACTTCATGATGAGGGCTACATACGACAGAAATAGATTTCATGAATCCTTACAAGAAGAAACCGATAAACGTACTATATATCACTCCTTATTACCTTCCTACCGTTGGAGGCGCACAAATAGCATTACATAATTTGTGTGAAGCTTTGACTAAGTGCGGAGTTAAATCTTTCCTCCTGACGGACGACCGTGGCCCTAACGGCAAACGTCATGAACAAATAGGGAGTGTCAATGTTTTTAGATATAAAACCCGCTTCGTGCTGAGAAGATTAAACTTCTTGTTGTGGCGTTTGAGTAAGAATGTGGTTCCAAAACAACATCTCGAAGGCTTTTATTGCGCTTGTAAGATCGTTAAGTGGCATGACATAGATCTCATTCATTTGTATTATTTCAGAAACACATCTATTATCGGATATTTGTGTAAAAGAATACTTGGGAAGCCACTGAGCATCCATTTAGTTGGCGACGATCTTTTTGTTACCAATATTGAAAGGCTCCAAAGAGGGATAAAGGAAAAAGCAGCCAACTCAGTCCTTATAAAGCTGAACCAGATAGGCTCATTTACAGAGACTGTGGCAGCAATAAAGCTTGCCTTCAAGAACAATTCTACAGCCGTTATATCTCACCGCTCGGGCGAGACCAGTGACTCCACCATAGCGGACCTTGCTGTCGCCATTGGGAATGGACAGATAAAGACAGGCTCTATAAACAGAACGGACAGGATAGAAAAATATAATCAGCTTCTAAGAATTGAAGAGATTTTGGGAGCAAAAGCCAAGTA
>JBAXDW010000263.1:0-2263 GCA_037140755.1 Methanobacteriota archaeon | reverse complement strand
GGAAGAGAAGGAGAAGGTCAGGAACGCCCTATTGGAATACTGCAAGCTGGATACGGAGGGAATGGTTGCGATTTTGCGGAAGCTCGAAGAGGTAAGCAAGCAATGAACTTTGGGATTACAAGTGGCAGGAAAAGAAGAGCATTCTTTTCCTGCATGCCGCCGCTGATCTTAGCTTACCGGTAGATCAATCGTTTCGAACGTAAATCCTCAAAATATTTCATCCATCATAGGTGCTGATTTGTAGATGAAAGCGTCCCTCAGAAAATGCACTATGACCCTCCATTATGACAAAACTCCGTACAATACAATCGCCGCGACGATCCCGATGTACGGCACAACTGAATTTCAATCGCCGACCCGCTCAACATTGCCTTTATTGTCCTGGCTGAAGCACGAACAACTGATGGTAAGTTCACTGTTGCGAGACATAGGCATGCCCGCAGACTGTAACCTGCATCTCGAATACAAGGTAAAGCCTCCGGAAGGTAGTGGCAAAGCGTCTCATTCCGACCTGATGGTTATATCAGGCGAATCCTCTCTTGCCGTTGAAGCCAAATGGACCGAGCCGCGATATACAACGGTCGGCGAGTGGCTTGAGAAAGGGTCAAACCCACATAACCGCAGCGACGTGCTCAATGGCTGGCTGATTTTGCTCCAAAAACATGCAATGCATGAGCTACGCATAGAAGATTTCTCTGGCGCTGTTTACCAAATGGTGCATCGCGCAGCCTCCTCCTGTGCAGCGGGGAAAATGCCTAAGTTAGCGTATTTAGTATTCAAGCCATCGCCTGACCCGAAAACGGCGGATATACAAACGATCCGCAGTGATCTTAAATATATGTGGACCTTACTGGGCAGACCCGGAGAGTTTCCCTTTTATTTGATTGAGGTGCAACTGTCCCCGACGGCTGTATTCGATGCGATTGCATCACTGCCGAAAGGGAATGAGTCAACAGCGCAGCAAGTCAGCACCGCTTTATTGGGGAGCGATCGGCTTTTCAGTTTCGAGAAGTATTGCATGACGAGAGTGGGAGACAAATCGTGACTCCACCCAGCGGCTACAGCGAAGACGCCCTGATCGAGCGAGAAAGGAACTGGATAAAAATAGACACCGCCTTTTCACCATGATAGACGATATTCATTGTAATTTCTCATTTGCATTTCTGAGGACTCGTGAACGAGAGAGAAGTACGCAATAACCGGATGAACCAAAAACCCGCCGGGGTGCGCGTGACCGTCTCACATTCGCTTTCGCATCTTTAAAATGGTCCTCAGCGAGGCGGGGATTTTCTTCCACAAGCACATCAGCCGCAACCATCTTTTCAACGATAAGGTTCAAAGCAAAAGGATCGCCACGACCGCCAGCACAGCCCCTACCCCGCCGGCCACAATGTTGTTCTTTACTTTATCCATGAAGGTTGGAGTCGCCGCTTTTAGCTGTTTCTCAAACAACTTGTCCTTTGCGTCTGCCATTTTATTCTGCATGTCAATCATGTTCTTGTAAATGTCAATCTGATCCTGCATGAGTTTGATCGTTCCCTTCAATATCTCTGATTGCTGTTGCAGTTCTGCATTGCTCCCCGCTTCAACAGACAATTGCTGCTCGGCAATCTTTGCCCGTTCTAACGCAACAACCATCCTACCCGCTACTTCTTCAGTAAAACAGGTTTCCTGAGCGAAGCTACTTAGCGGACAGAGGAGGATAACCGAGAGCAGTAAAGCGATCACGCAGCTCTGCATTTGTCTGTGGAGGCTTGACATTTTCCTTCTCCTTTTGAAGATCAATATACTTCTGTACCAAAGCCTTGTACTTTCCTTCTGACACAACAAGGCGACTCTTTAGATCCTTGAGTGCGGTGTCCTTCTCGGCGATCTGCTTCATGTATTGAACCTCCAGCTCTTTCTTTGTGTCATTTATGATTTGCTGGACATCTGCTGGTATTGGACTCGGCCAACTGAGGTACAGGAGCGGTATCGCAACCGCCACTGCCAAAATTACTATTGCCCATCTTGTTCTGCTCATCTCGATCTGCATCACCAGTACCTCATTCCGTCTGAGCCTCTTCGATATTGATTCCCGTATTTCTCGACCTTCTTTTAATAATCATAGTTTACTTCGCAGAGGTCGAGAATTCCCCATTTCATCTTGATCTTCTTCCGCTGGCAGGACAGCTTCATCAGCCCCCAGTCCGTCAGCCCGGCCCGCTGGTACTCTTTGTAGAGGGTCCTTCTTCCCCCGTTGTAAATCTGGTACGAGATCCAG
>JBAXDW010000262.1:0-2269 GCA_037140755.1 Methanobacteriota archaeon | reverse complement strand
TGCTCCCCTACTTGATCCAAATTGTGATACTTAACCTGATTGTAGCAGTCGTCGAGGCCGTCGTGACTGGCTTTGTTGTTGATTATCTAAGCAAGGTTCGACCCGATCTTCTCGGTGAATAATCTCTAGACTACTCATTGCCTTGTTTCGCTTCTTTCTGAGTGTCACTACAGTAGGTTATCGCCGGGCTAAGTCTTACTACTGCAACTCGCTATTAAGCTCGATTCGTCTGCTGCTCGCGAACGTCGTCACGTTCGAAACAACCTAGCCCTCCCGAACGCACACTGAATGCTTACAGCTTCCAAAGCTCAGAGATAGCGGTTGCCGTTACTTCTTGTCTATCAACACGGCCGTTCCGTATGCCAAGATCTCCTGCATATAGTCAGAGATCTCTGACGAATCGAAATAGGCGCTGATAATGCCGTTGGCCCCGACTGATTTAGCGTGCTGCACCAGCCGATATAGCGCCTCGTCTCTTGCATGTTGCATCATCTCGACGTACTCGTGAATCTCTCCTCCTGCGATAGAACGCAGTCCAGCTGTTATATTCCTTCCAAGCCCTCTGCTCCTTACCGTAAGGCCGTAGATGAATCCTTTTGTCTCGATGATGTTATATCCTGGAACCCAGTTTGAGCTGACTACCAACACCCCATCTATCGCAATCGGGGATGGCGGCATCGATGCCCTCGCACCCACGCCGGCTCCGCTACCTGCCTCACCTACTCCAGTTCCACATTGAATGCAGAACTGTGCATTTGCTGGTAGCTGAGCACCACAAGCTTTACAGGACTCTTCTTCGCTCATAAATAGCCTCCTTTCTATGTCTTGATAGACAAACGAAACCTTTGCACAATGATTACCGGTCGCTAAGGCTTAAACCTTTTCGAGCATGCTGGTTGTGAGGTGCGGCCGAACGCCGGTCACGCATGGGCCTTTTTTTAGCGTGCATTGCAGATGGCGCAGCGAAGTACTCTCCGACTGAGGGTGTGAAAAGGATAGTGAGCGCGTCGGTCTCGAAGAGTTAAAATAGGGGGCCATTATCACAATGCACTAGCAACTAGCTTATGCAGACTCGCTGCGGCGCAACCCCAATAGAGGACCTTGGTCTGAAACTCAGCAGTGGTTTTTGGTTTGGAAGGCTCACCGTCAATCGTCGAATCTGATTGCCGCAGTTGCCAACGACGTATCGTAATATCCCCCCCCACAAGGACTCCAAAATGACATCTGTAACGAATAGGCCGCTGCTAATAACGTGCGGTTTGCCTTACGCAAATGGCCCGTGCCACATCGGTCACCTGAGGACGTACATCCCGGCGGACATCTACGTCCGGTGCCTTAGAAAGCTCCGGCAGAATCCGCTCTTCGTCTGTGGTTCTGATACTCACGGAACCCCGATCGTCATTAACGCTGAACAGCAGGGGACCACGCCTGAGAAGTTTTCAGCGTACTACCATCGCTACTGGGAGGATACCTTCAAGGCCTTGTCAGTTGACTTCAGCCATTATGGAACTACCGATGCTCCTACAAATCACTTCAGAACGCAGGAAATCGTAAAAGCGCTTCAAGAGAATGGCTATATTTATCCACTGGTCATTAGGCTGGCTTACTGTCCCGAATGTGATCGCTTCCTCCCCGATCGATACGTAGAAGGAGTGTGCTTTTTTTGTGGCACGCCGGCGCGAGGAGACGAGTGCGATCAAGGGTGTGGGCGTCATCTCGAACCTGGAGAAGTCGTCGATCCGAAGTGCAAAACGTGCGGTGCCAGCGCTGAATTCCGGGAAGAGAATCATTTCTTCTTCAAATTGTCTGCGTTTAAGGACTTCTTGTCGACGTATCTTGAGACGCTCGGAGGCACGGCCAATGCCCGCAACTATGCACGAGAATGGGTTACAAATGAACTCAAGGACTGGTGCATTACGCGGAACCTTTCGTGGGGGGTGCCATTCCCGGGAACCGATCTCGTCGTCTATGTGTGGGTTGACGCCCCTATCGGGTACGTATCGTTTACCGAGGAAGCAACGAGCACCTGGGAAGACTACTGGAAGAATGAATCGAATATAATTCACTTCATCGGGGGTGACATCATCTACCACCACGCTGTCTTCTGGCCGGCGCTGCTAAAAGGGGCAAACTACACGACGCCCGCAGCCATTGTCGCCTCGGGAATGGTCAAAGTCGACGGCGAGACTTTCTCTAAAAGCCGCGGGCACGTCGTCTGGGTCGATGACGATTACCTCGACCACGGGTTCCATCCTGATCTGCTTCGCTA
>JBAXDW010000261.1:0-2283 GCA_037140755.1 Methanobacteriota archaeon | reverse complement strand
GCTTGAGCACGAGACGGACACTTCCCGCAGAACATGTTGAAGTTGTTTCTGAAAAGAGACGAGAGGCGTCGGCAGAAGTCACGCACCCACGGACAACAGATCCAGCAGCAACGCACGCCCTTCTAGAGACCAAATGCAGCTTCCATGCAGCCGAAAAGGGCGCTATAGCGACACAAATTCAGAGCCACCAAGATATAACAAAAGGAAAGGTGGACGCTATTGCTGAAGAGCGCCAAAAGACGCTTTTAGACTATGATTCCCAGGAAAAAAAGGCTGACGAACGGTTCATCCGCGTCGTCGCTGACCGAAGAGAAGCCAGATCCGGAGTGCTAGAAGAGCTTGAAGCGCTTGGCGCATTCATTGAGCGCCAGACACTTCCCGTAGCTGACTACGTAATCAGTGATCGAGTCGCCGTAGAACGAAAAACTGACAGCGATTTCATTGCCTCAATGACCGAGCGAGATCTTCTTGCTCAAATTCAAGAACTAGCCACGAACTACGAACGTCCGCTCGTTGTGGTAGAGGGTGCCGATCTGTACACACGAAGGGAGGTACACCAAAACGCTATTCGAGGTATGCTAGCTACCATTGCAGTTGATCTGGGCGTCCCGATACTTTGCTCACGCGACGCTTCCGAAACAGCAATGCTACTATTTGCAATCGCAGCGCGAGAACAAACGGGCAAACAGCGAACCCCTACAGTGCGCGGAAAAAAGAACTTGAAAACGCTTCGCGAACAACAGGAGTACGTCATCTCCGCAGACCCCTCGATAGGACCCGTTACTGCGCGCGCCCTGCTTAAGCATTTCGGTTCGCTTGAGACTCTTTTTTGCGCGCCGACAATGGAGCTCACTACAGTGCGAGGCGTCGGCCTACAGACCGCGCGGATAATCCGCACCCTAGCAACGACATATTTTGGAGCCTCGAAGTGACCTTCTTCAAGAACTCAAAATGTGGCAAGGTTTTTATATTGCTCTTCGAAGCGAGGGGATACCGTCCCTCTAAATCGTGCGCTTCTGAGACGTTACGTGTAAGCTGTCGCAGGAGATGCTGAGCCCACTAGTCACTATCTGATCTGGTCTTTGCGCTTCGCTTGGTGCAGCGTGATCAAGCTCAAAGCAAGCCTGATCGATAGGCACGAAGAAGTCAATCTAAAAGGTGGCTGACCCACGAATCGACAGTACGGTGACGTGGTGCCCTGCGTTTTCAGCTAGTTGCTTAAATCGTTGCGGATCAGCTTTGATCTGGCCGAAGGTGTCGTAGTGCATCGGAATGGCCTCGTCGGGATTAAGGATGTCTAGAGCTTTGAGCGCTTCTTCTACGTCCATTGTGAAAAAGCCGCCTATTGGAATGAACAGAACGTCAACGTTTTCCAACGGCTGAACGCCGTCCAAATACGTGTCCCCGAGATGCGCGAATCGAACGCCGCCGAGTCCAAAGACGTAGCCTGCAGGGTACTTGCTCTGGTGATGGCTTGCTCCGATCATTGTTACACGAACCCCCTCAACAAGCTTGCTTTCCCCGCGCTCCATCACGATCATCTTCTTGAACCTGCCCGCAAGAGTTGGTGGAGCGACTACAACTGCATTGAACCGCTCGGCAGTGCTGTGGTCAGAGTGTTCGTGAGTGACAAGAGCGATATCGGGTTTTCCTGCGTAACTGGGCGCGTTAGGGTTCTCTTTACTAAAGAATGGATCAACCAGGAGCGTGTGATCGACGTCTTGTACTTCAAAACACGAGCGGCTCAGGTACGTCACGCGAACTGAGAGCTCTTCTTGTATACAAATACGTCACTTAGGGAGGATATATGGTTTAGCGTCAGAAGTCGTGTTTTTAGGGCAGCGAGGTTCCCTGTATTACTTGTACTCCCTATTCTCGCCAACTCGCACACAGTCCAACCTCGTGCGCTTTGAGGCGTTTCGCGCAAGGAGAGCGTGCGACGTTATATCACAGCTTCGCAAATAACTCGTCGGAGCCCAGCTTAAGAACGCTTTGCGCATCCAAGTCAGGTACGTCGAAAACGTGATATCTAATCGACTTAGCAGCTGTGAAAATAAGGGTATCAGGATCTTCGAAAAACGTGAGCCTGGTATTGCCTAGAGTGGCCTTTGAGATGCCTATGAGACCATCAGCCACGTGTGGGTTCATGTTTCGAGGAAGTCGGAGGGAGATATCCCGTATACTTGCTCCAAGTGTCTGTGCGGCATCGTATGCGATTTTCGCAGCAATTGCTATGGCACTACATTTCTCTCCGTGAAAATTATACGCTTCTCGAAGGAGCTC
>JBAXDW010000260.1:0-2293 GCA_037140755.1 Methanobacteriota archaeon | reverse complement strand
CGCCTAACCGCGAGGAAAAACCGCTGACAACGAGCAACGTGGATGGAGACAAGGTAATCGTCGCGCGTTGTGAAAACGAGCAGGCGGAAGCTCAATTTGTATGGCAGGAAATCGAGCGAATAGTGGGCACGCCGTTCATCTCTGCAGATGGAAACGAGGCCCCCCTCACTTACCGTGACATTGCCGTCCTCAGCAGGCGTCGCGTAGAAGGGGTCAAATTTTACGCCGCGTTACGCAAACGCGGAATCCCGTGTCAGTTTGTTGGTGAAGTGGATTTCTTTTCGACCGCCGTCATTCGTGACGCTTTAGCATACCTGAACATCATCGAGAATCCTTTAAAAGCAGGCGTCTACCTCAATCGCATCTTGAAGCTGTCCGGTATCACCGAAGTGAACGTGCAGCGGCTTAACGCGTGCGCAGAGCGCTTGGCATGGGATGATGATTCGAGCGATTTCATTTACGAGTGCATGCTCGACGTTGAGAACCAACTCGACGCTCAAGTGGATCACGTGCGGGAAGTCACTCGGACTATTGAGCTGCTGCTGCAACGAAAGGACCGTTTGACGCTTTCCGAGCTTGTCTACGATCTCCTTGTGCGTTCGACAGATTTGTACAAGCGGAGCCTCCATCAGAAGAACTGGCGTGATGCGCAGCTCCTTAATAAACTGTACGAAATTGCGCAGGAGTACGAGTCTATAACGAAGCAGCCGTCGGTCACCGATTTCCTTGACTATCTGGAACTCCTCAGCGGATTCCAAATAGAGCTCGAAGAGCCAGAGGAGACGGATAGCGTCAAGGTGATGACCGTTCACCAAAGCAAGGGAAAGGAGTTCTCAGTCGTTTTTGTCGTTGACGCAGCGACAAACCGGTTTCCGTTGCGGTATCAGCAGAAGCCGTTTTACGTGCCAAATGACCTCGCAAAGGGGCTAAAGACGGGAGACGATGAAAAGGCCCTTTATGAACAGGAGGAGCGCCGTCTCTTTTTCGTCGCGATGACGCGGGCCGAAAAAAAGCTGTATTTGACCTTCGCAGAGCGGTATGGCCAGAACGTCAGACAGACGAAACCGTCAAAGTTTCTTGATGAGCTTCAGTTTGAAGGTAATCCGCGCATCGAGATTAAGGCAGTGCGCGACGAGTCAGTGGAGGATTTCCGGACGGTTGAAAGTGCTGTCGAACAAGCGAAGACCCTTCTTCAAGACCAGGCTATTAAAGCAATTCAGAACGTGCAGCCAAAGACGGCAATTCAAAAGATCGTTGAGCTCGAGAAGCTCCGCATCCTCGAAAGTGGAGGGAGTCTTGAAGACTTCGAAATAGACTCTCTCTTGTGTGAAGATAGCGACACAGAGCTGCGTCGGCTTTTTGAGGGAAAGCGCGCACCCTTGATCAGTGAGGATCATCACTTTTCGGCATCTGCCCTTCAAACCTTTGACAACTGTCCAATGCAGTACAAATTCAGTTACGTCTTGCGCGTCCCTACCGCGGGAAAGACGTACTTCAATCTTGGAGGCGCGGTTCACCAAGTCATTGAGAACCTCACAAGACAAGAACTCGAAGGGATTCCGCCAACTAAGGAAACAGCGCTCGCGATGCTCGAACAATTCTGGTCATCTGATGCTTATGCGTCAAAAAAGAAAGAACGCGAAGATAAGGAGCTCGCAGAGCAGATGATTGACACATACCTTGCTTGGCACTTGCAAAACGAAAACGAGGTTATTGACGTCGAGATGAAGTTTGCGTTTGACCTAAGCGGTCGTATTGTTAAAGGGTTCATAGACCGGGTTGAGCGGACCCCTGAAGGAAATTACATCGTTATCGACTTCAAGACTGGTTATCTGTCGGAAACGAAGAATAGCATCAAAGAGAACATTCAGATGAACGTTTATTGCCTTGCTATCCTCGAGAAGTTTGGAGCTCTTCCACGTAGAGCTTCGCTCTTTTACGTTAAGCATGAAAAAATGGTGGACTACTTTCCCGATGACGAGCAGCTCGAAAAACAGAAAATGCGATTAAAAAGTATGATCGATGCGGTTGTTCTGGAACAATTTCCTGGATGCCCAGCGTACCAAACGTGTCGATTCTGTGATTACGAGATCCTCTGTGAAGCGAAGGAAACTCAAAATACCTAGCTCTTGGACAACACGTGGAAGAGACTGGTCGGGGGTCAGTAAGCGTGATTGCGCTGAAATGGCAAATGCAACTCAAAAACAAATCGCGAGGTCAACTTAACAACTCGGTCGATTATGACATCGCCTTTACACGGCGAAGGTCGGGCGTTCGAATCGCCTCGAGCCCA
>JBAXDW010000259.1:0-2323 GCA_037140755.1 Methanobacteriota archaeon | reverse complement strand
CCCGTTTGTAGACGAAATCCATCGCTGCTTGGCCATCGGTGACGACGTTCAAGTTGTTCGCGACGCGGTAATCCTTAAGCGATTCCTGCGTCATGCGGATATCGACCGGGTTATCCTCGACGAGGAGGATTTCAACGGGCTTAATTCGTTGCATTGCTTTTTCGTTCTCCTTTGAGCCATTTCCTCGCTCTCTCAGTTCGTTTGTGCACTTTACTAGGTACTTACGAAAGCGTGCTTATATTTATCGCTTAACCTGACATTTGGGGTCGATATTTCACAAATATAACCGAACCGCACACGAGTGCGCGTGGCTCCCCTCTCACCTACCATTCGCCTCGGGACTCGCCCTCGGTAGCGTGAAGAAAAACGTCGATCCTTCTCCGGGCGCGGACTCAAGCCATATCCGTCCTCCGTGCCGCTCGACAATTTTCCTGCAAAGCGCAAGCCCGATCCCGGTCCCGGGGTAGTCGCCAATTGCATGAAGACGTTGAAAAATGGCAAAAATGCGGTCTGCGTATTTCATATCAACGCCAATGCCGTTATCGCTCACGGCGAACTGCCAGTTCTTCTCATCCGTCTTGCGCTCGGCGCCGACGTGAATTTCTGGTTCTCTCTCGCTTCGGAATTTTATGGCATTACCTATCAGATTCCGGAAGAGTATCTCCAGTTGCCCGGCGTCACCGCAAACTATTGGGAGGGGTTCGCGTGTTACGTGTGCTCTGCTCTCATCAGCGACAGTCCTTATGCTTTCAAGTGCTGCATCGAGTATCTTTTCGCAGTCTACGGAATCGAATGAAATCCTGCCCGTGCTGACACGGGAATAAGAAAGCAGACTATTGATTAGGTCCTTCATCCGGCGCGCGCCATCGACGGCAAATCCGATATATTCATCAGCCTCGGGATCGAGTTGGCCTTTATAGCGTCGCGCAAGCAGTTGCACCGAACCAGCGATCGCCCTGAGCGGTTCCTGGAGGTCGTGAGACGCGACGTAAGCAAACTGTTCGAGGTCTTGATTCGAACGTTTAAGCTCATTCATAAGGGATCCGATCCGATCTTCCGCCCGAACGCGATCAGTCACATCGTGGAAGCTCCACACCCTTCCAACGTTTTTCCCGACTTTGACGTGTTCCTGCGAGTAGAACTCAAAATAACGACCGTCGGTAATCTCGATCATTCCCCTAATATTCTCATTGGGATTCGACCGTCCTCGCTCTATTGTGTTTTGAAAGTGTGAGGGCCGCTTAAGGTGCATAATGAGAAACTCAAGGATCTGTTTCTCATCCGCGTGCATATACATGACGGCAGAAGGAACGTGCCACAATTCGACGAATTTCTGGTTGTAGGTGACAATCTTGCCCTTGTCATCGACAACGATGATGCCATCGGCCACGCCCTCAAGCGTTGCCTCAAGAATGGAAAGCGTGTCCTTGAGGCCATCATATGGGGTGGCAGATTCGCTCTCGTCTGGACGCATGTGCACTCACACTCACGCTGGAGGCAGCTTGACGAAGGTGAGACAGAAACTCCCTGTTCTCATGATTTTCCGAAAAAAATCCGTCAAGTTTAATCGGTTTGGTAATGCAGCAATTCGCCATACTTGCGTAGGCGACCTTGATGTCATCCGCATCGTCAGAAGTCGTAACAACGGCAACGGGGGTAGTCTTGAGTCTATCATCAGATTTGACCTCCTCTTGTATCTCCTTCCTTTTTCGGAAGGTTGAATAAGCAGCACGTTTGGGTCTTTAATTCACTATTAACACGACACTATTTAGCACAACGCTATAGGAGACATGGAGACTACTAAGTACTGCTAAGTAACAAAAGTAATAAAAGTAACAAAAGAGTACATAACACCCTAAAGGGGGTAACTATAATCACAGAAATCACAGAAACGATCTACATCCTCCTTGTTGAAGATAACCCCGTCGACGCGCGACTGATTCAAGAAATGCTGCGTGACGCGTCGCACGAACGTTTTCAAGTTACTGCTATGTCGACATTGTCGGCTGGACTCAACTATCTTTCCGAAAATGACGTTGACGTTATTCTGCTTGACCTCGGTCTGCCCGATAGCCAAGGGCTTGCTACATTTGAGGCGGTATACGAGCGAGCGCCCAACGTTCCGATCATAATGTTTACTGCTCTCGCTGATGAAGAAATCGCAGAAACGGCACTTCGCCAGGGAGCTCAAGACTACTTGATAAAAACGATGCGCTCAGAAGATGAGATTACATCGGTCCTGCTGGTTCACACAATTAGCTATGCGATCGAGCGAAAGCAGGCAGAAGAGAAGGTGAAAGAACACGCTCACACGATAGAGATA
>JBAXDW010000258.1:0-2329 GCA_037140755.1 Methanobacteriota archaeon | reverse complement strand
AAATAATTGAAGGACTCGAAATGCTAAACGAAGTCATACCAGGTGTTGCTTCTGACTAAACGTTCCTGTACGCTCCCGAAGTAAAATTTTACGCTATGGAACTGCAGGTTTCGCAAGAGTTAGCGACGAGCATCAAGGGGCTCTACGCTGCAGGAGACGGCACGGGACTTTCAAGAGATATCGTCAACGCGGCTGCGACTGGCGTGATCGCCGGCCGAGGGATTCTCAAAGAGCTTGAGAAGAGTTCCTGAAAAACGACGCGCTAGCTATTTGCTGCAACTGCGTCTTTTTTCGTTAGCTAAAGACACCCCGTTGGATAGGAGGTGGCGTAACAAGCACGTTTGTTTACGTCACGTAAAATCTCGCTACGTGCAACGACAAGCGATCGATTGCATTCTTTAGCAGTGACGCGCGAGCAACCCGCTATGCAGCAACGAACGTGGGCTCTTTTTATATTGTTGAACGCAATAGTGTCCTATCAAGTCCGCGGGGGATGCACATAGATCTAATACCGGAAACCCTAGCCAGCTACGATTTAGACGAAATAACGATCGCGACTTTATGCTCCCACACGAGCTTACAAATTTTCCACGGCGCCCGCGAAGAAGGCTTTAAAACGCTCGGCCTCGCAGTCGGGCAAATACCGAAGTATTATGACGCGTATCCCAAGGCCAAACCCGATGACTTCTTGGTGGTAAGCAGCCATCTCGATGTCCTCAAGCACGCTGGCGAATTGCGCGAACGGAACGTGATATTAATCCCTCACGGATCCCTCGTCGAGTATCTCGGCGCTGACAATTTTCTAGATCTAAGCGTGCCCACCTTTGGAAATCGTCGCGTGCTTCAGTGGGAGTCAGATCGGACGAAAAGCAGACGTTGGCTGGAAAGGGCAGGCGTGGTCATGCCCAAAGAGATACGCGATCCGCGAGATATTCAGTCACCGGTCATCGTAAAGTATCATGGAGCCAAAGGCGGCCGAGGCTTCTTCATCGCTAAAGACTATGCAGACTTCGTTCAAGGCATAGATCCATCCGCACAATATACAATACAGGAGTTTGTTCTCGGGACGCGCTTTTACTTTCACTACTTCTATTCGCCGATCGCAAAAACTGGCTACCGACTGAGTAAAGGGGCTCTTGAGATGCTCGGTATTGACCGCCGGCTGGAAGCAAACGTTGACGAGATCTATCGAGCAGGCGGAATCGCTGTCGAACCTACTTTTGTCGTTACCGGGAACGTTCCTGTTGTACTGCGAGAGAAGCTCCTCGAAGAGGTACTCAATATGGGGCGCCGTGTGGTCGAAAAATCGATCGATTTGTTCGGCGGCATCATCGGCCCATTCTGTCTCGAGACGATAGTTACCGATGCGCTTGAATTCAAAGTGTTTGAAGTATCGGCAAGGCTTGTAGCCGGAACGAATCTGTATCCGACGGGGTCTCCGTACGCGGACTACGTGTATGACACCATGTCGTGCGGACGGCGCATCGCGCTAGAAATACGAAATGCGCTGCGATCAAATCAGCTCACAGACGTTTTGAGTTGAGATTTTCCCTACGAGCGGTTCTCTGCTACAAAGCAATTGCTGCATATCGTTCGCTAAAAGATCTATCCTAGAAGCTTCTCGTCGCAGTCTTGTTATACAAAAAAATGAATGAGAGACGTAGCAGCGCTCCATGGTTCCCGAAGGCTCTCGCACTTCAGTACAGCATGGAACGTTGACGGGCTTATCTTCCGTGTTCGGGATGGGTACGGGAGTTTCCCCGCCGCTATGGCCGCTACGTCAAGCCAAGGTCCGGATTTGAACCGGAGTGTAGTCGCTCTGCAGGCGACCGCGTAACCGCTCCGCCACCTTGGCGCTTGCGGCAAACGACTGGCGCAAGGATAAATGCACGTTCCATAATAGCGCTGCTCGAAAGCAACGTCCCATAAGGGTCCGGTATACGCCTAGCTAATGCGAAGATTTGGCTCGGACGTTAGTGGCCGCGGACTGAACACCTCGTTGCCTTGGTGCGTACATCCCGACTCTATCAAACCGGTCTTCTACCGATGTCCTTAAGAAGTCTCTTTTTGGGGGTGGTTTCGAGCTTAGATGCTTTCAGCTCTTATCCATTATGGCGTAGCTGCTCGGCACTGCCTTGCCAGACAACCGATAGACCAGAGGCCACGTTGGCTAGTTCCTCTCGTACTATAGCCAACTTCCCCTCAGACTTCAAAACACCCCTAACAGATAGTAACCGACCTGTCTCACGACGGTCTAAACCCAGCTCACGATCTCCTTTAATAGGCGAACAACCTCACCCTTGGCCGCTGCTGCACGGCCAGGATGGAA
>JBAXDW010000257.1:0-2335 GCA_037140755.1 Methanobacteriota archaeon | reverse complement strand
ATAGTGGCGATGCTCATCATAACTCTCGTTATTAGGGTATTTACCGTATTATTTGGCCTCGGCTTAGGCCAGGTAAAAGCCGCAACGAGAAGGAATAAAAAACACGTCTCTGAAAAAGTCGGCATGCTCCTTGCGATAAGCAGCTTAGTAATCATCATTCTCGCCGTTATTGAAATTATTCCTTCTATACTCGTCACGCCAGGCATAGTTATGCTTATAGTCGGAATTCCTTTGATTTTGTACGGTGGTGGGATAGTAGCGGCTGTTGACCTTATGAGTTCAGTTGGAAACATCCTATCGTACGCGCGGCTGATGGCGATCGGTATGGCCTCCGTCGTCTTAGCGCTCGTCGCCAATACAATGGGAAGCTCAATGGGAATTTTGGCGGTGGGAATTTTGATCGCAGCGGTGCTACATATAGTAAACATCATTTTGTGCATGTTTAGCCCCTTCTTACACTCGTTTAGATTACATATTGTAGAGTTTTACGGCAAATTTTATGAGGGCGGGGGGAGACAGTACGATCCGTTCAAACGCCGGACGGTAAAATGAGAGTCCACGCGTAGTCGGTAGAGCCGGAAATGCTTATGTTGATCTCATGAGAAGGGTCTTAAGAATTTCTCACGATGAAACCTCTTACGACGAAGAAAACGTCTGAACGGGAACGTATGAAGATCGTAATTGTAATGACTATATATTGCTGAGATGACAATATTGCTGAGATGACAAAACGTGAGTCATTACACTATCTAAAACGAGAGCTATAAGAAGCAACCGAGGGAGTTGATAAGAAAATGGTGGAACCGATGATACCGATTGGTGCTGCACTAGCGTTTGGGCTAGGTGCTATCGGAACCGGGATCGCACAGGCGAAAATTGGCGCTGCGGGAGCAGGAGTAATTGCAGAAAAACCAGAATTGTTCGGTTTAGCGCTCGTTTTTTTAGCGCTTCCAGAAACGTTAGTCATTTTAGGTTTTGTCGTCGCAGCGATTATGCTTTTCGTTCTAGTCTAACATATGAACGCTTGGAACTTCAAGTGCTCGCGCGGGATATACTCGTCTGAGCTTTACAACCACATTTCCAAAAAGTCTCAAACCATTGTTGCAGGCGCTAATTCCTCACTTCTAAAAACGTTACTAAACAAAGAAAAAGTCGAAAAAAAAGGTGCTGATACAAATGATGTCAGAGCAGTTGACTGACTTGCTGATAGCGATGGAGGAGAGCACTGAGGAACGAATTAACGGGATTATGAAGCAAGCTCATCAAGACGCCGAAGAAATAAAAAGAACTGCTGAAGAAAAAGCAGAGACGATCAAAAAGTCGTACCTCGATAGTGCAGAAAAATCCTTCGAGTCAGAACGGAACAAACTGATTTACAACGCCAAGTCCGAGATTAAAATGGACGTGATCAAAGCAAAGGATGAGGTGATACAAAGCGCGTTTGTCGAAGCCAAACAAAGTCTAGACGATCTTAGGGATCGTGAAAGCTACAAAGGACGTTTCAAGAGCATGCTCCAAGAAGCGATGCACGAACTAGGCGGGGAGAAGGCGCAGCTTCATATCGACAGGAGGGATGAAAACCTCTGCAAGCAAATCTTAGATGAGCTTAATGAGAATTCTGAGGTCGTCGTCGATTTAACGTCTGCAGGAGGGTTAAACGTCAGCACCAGAGACGAAAAAGTTGTTGTATCCAATACAATTGAGTCGAGACTCGACAGAGCTAAAGAATTCCTAGGACGACAGATTTTTGCCACTCTTTACGGTGATTAGAGTGGAGTACGATTACGCGAATGCGCGAATCAGGGCTATGAAAAGTCGCCTGCTTGATCGGAAAGAACTTGAGGAGCTAGCCGGCAAGTTGGACATTGAGTCTGTGATCAACCAATTGGAGGAGACGCCGTATCGGGGGGACCTAGAAGATGCTAGTGTACAACATACGGGTATAGCTTGTGTCGAAGATGCGCTTCGACGGAGTTTAAGTAATACCTTTCGTTTAATTCTGAGTTTTGTAAAGGGAGAAGACGCACAGACCCTTATGCAGATATTCCTCAACAGGTGGGATATCCAAAATATAAAAACGATCTTGAGGGGGAAAAACATCCACGAGCCGGCAAACGAGATATTAGAGAGTCTAGCACCGGCAGGCGCACTTGACGACGCGACGCTCGTTGCGCTAACCAAGCAACCAGACGTTAAGGCTGTAATCGATTTACTTGCAACCTGGGGGATCGAGTATTCACGCCCGCTCACGCAGCATTTTATGGAATACAGCGAAAGAAAAGATCTCGTTGTTTTAGAGTATGCGCTAGATAAGTTTTATTACAAAAACGCTTTG
>JBAXDW010000256.1:0-2336 GCA_037140755.1 Methanobacteriota archaeon | reverse complement strand
AAGAGATTCTCACGCGACTCTGATCTGCAAAGAGGCTCAGCTTTTCGGTGCTTTGATTGTGCGTTCTAGGGTTCTCACGGTTCTGCTCAGAATCGGCGATGTAACTAGCAGAGCAAAACACACCCTCTCATCGCGCTCTCTGAAAAAATGGTTGCAGCATTCAAAGTGCGCCCTCCCGCTCGCAGACTAGCTCGAGCTGGAAGCTGCGTGAGTCGCACGTTTCTTCTAAGGCCCCTTTCTCGAGATTTACTCGCTTGATTTTCTCAAGACGATTCAGTAGCGAAACCTAGCGAGACCAATACGTTTTTCCCATGAGGACGATATACTTGACGAGGAGAGGGCAGATGGAAATTATATTCGCGATGGACATTCGAGACGGAATCATCGTCAAAGGATTTAAGGGCGATCGAGAGCGATATGAGCCCATTGAACGCCATAGCACGATTTGCACGACGTCAGATCCGTTGAGTGTGATTGATGCTATCAAACCGAGGAGGACGTATATAGCGGATCTGGATAGGATCCTTGGCGGGGGCAGCAATTCAGGTATCATCAAACGTATCAGCACACGCACAAAAACGCTCATTGACCTCGGGATTCGGCGTCTTGACGATGTTCGAGAGGCTGAGCGTATTGGCGAAACCGCTATTATCGGCACCGAAACAGGAAGCCTCGATGTGATTAGGGCAGCGCAGTCAATGAGGGTCGCAGTGAGCATAGACGTGAAGGACGGAAGCGCGACGTCCCTCGATCCCGCACTGTCCGGAGACCCTCTTCAGGTTGTCGAAAGGATGAATCTCTATAAGATTCGTGCAGTTCTCTTGCTGAATATGAACTTGGTAGGAACGAAACAGGGCGTTGACTTTGATTTCATCGAGAAAGTCATTGATGTCTCAGGGCACCCGATTGTCGTCGCTGGCGGAATAAAGAACAGTGAAGAGCTGGACAAGCTTGAAGACCTCGGGGCTGCAGGCGTCGTTCTGTCGACGGCAATTCATGACGGGATAATTCCGGTCGATCTCGTACGATAGAGGGGAATAACGTTAAAAAGGGCGGATGCTTACTTCTAAGCCTTTTTTCCGCCCAAGGGCCCGTATTATAGAATCGAGGGTACCGATCGATCTCATATTGCGACAAATGTGTGCGATAATCGTCCCACTCTTTCTTTTTGAGTTCAATTAAGTGGTCAAACACATGATCCCCTAAAGATTTTCGCACAATTGTAGATCATTCAGTTTCGGCAATTGCGACCCTTGCTCACTGGCAACGACTCAAGCCATTTGCCCTAGACTATTCAGTTGCCATTTTGTATAATTAGGCGCAAAGATTAAGCCAAGCGCCGTTAGCTTTTCGTACCTCGGCGATTACCTGATTAAAGAGGGCTCGAAGATCTCAAGCAGTCTCAACTTCGGGCCTTCTGTTAGATAATCGCTAAAACTTTTTACAGCTAACCTCTGAACGTCGCTAAGGCAACTGGTGATGTTTGTTATGTCAAGAATGACTTGACCTTGATTTTGGAGTTAGGGAGTTCACTCTTTATTACTGAAGTATTGTCCTGATAGCAAACCTTTTATATCATACTTATATATAACAAGTCGGAAGTAGGGTGCCTACTTCTTACTAGATACATAAATGTCTATGACAAACAGGTGTAATAAATGATAGCTGCTGTTCTCGATACGGGAGATACCGCTTGGATACTGGTATCAACGGCTCTCGTAATGTTGATGACGGTCCCGGGGTTGGCGCTGTTCTACGGCGGTCTCGTGAAGAAAGAAACCGTCCTTAATACGCTTTTCTTATCTTTTTCAGCGTATGCGATAGTGAGTATCATTTGGTTTATCTACGGATACCCTATGGTTTTCGGTGCAGATATCCACGGATTGATCGGCGCTCCGGGTAACTTCTTTTTCTGCAACGTGGTCGAGTCAAACACGCTCGTAGGTACGATTCCGACGAGCGTTTACGCGGCCTACCAAATGACGTTCGCTGCGATCACCGTTGCGCTGATCTCCGGCGCATTGATCGGACGATTGAAGTTCGGTGCATGGATGCTATTTGTTCCTTTGTGGTCCACCTTTGTCTATCTTCCCGTTGCACACTGGGTCTGGGGTGGCGGGTGGCTCGCACAACTTGGCGCCCTTGATTTTGCGGGCGGCACGGTCGTGCACATCAACAGTGCTGTTGCAGCGCTCGCACTTATCTTGCTGTTGAAGGGTCGCAAGGATCAGCGTTTACTACCTCACCAACTAGGGTATGCCATCATCGGTGCTGGCTTGCTCTGGTTCGGGTGGTTTGGCTTCAACGCGGGGTCAGCGCTCGTTGCTGGGCAGCTC
>JBAXDW010000255.1:0-2371 GCA_037140755.1 Methanobacteriota archaeon | reverse complement strand
AGCGTTATCAGCGTTGACGATGAGAGTGTAAGCGGGGCAATTCTTGACTACGCCGCAAGCACGCTCTCGGTCTCCGACCCCGATAGCACTGCTAAGCCAACGAGCTTCCAGCGACAAACGTTCTCCCTATTGCACGCTTGCCGCTCAGCGCTTGTTTCAGGGCTTAGCCGCGTGGCTTACGTGCGACGAGAAAACAAGGGAAAAGCTTCTTAAATTTTCTAAAGCCCGCACAAGCGAAGAAAGCGTTGCTGTGGTCAGAAGAGCTGAAGCGACGTGCAGGGGGGTCTTTTGCTCTCAAATAGCTCACAGACGAACAAGCTACATGGGTTGCGAGAGGGTATGGATGCGATGCAAATCCCAACATTGATTTACTATCGCGTCGTATGGAATAGTGTAATAAGCACCAACTATTACACCGTTTGCAGGAGACATGTTAGACGGGAGCTTGTTCCCGTTATGCATCGACAAACACTTGTGCAATCATTCGTTTAAGTAAGAATTTGATATTTATACCAAACGAGTCGACTGCTTTTTGCTCCTGCAATATTCATCATTGAAAAGGTGGGCTAATGGCCATATCAACACGAAAGAGAAATAACTCCCAGAAGAAGTCATTGCTCCCGATGCTTCAGCCCCGTAGCCTCCAGACGACGCTCTTTGGCGAACCGGCCGAAGACATGCCCAACGTCCGGACGAGTGACGGGTTCATCCTCCCGTGGAACAGCGAAGCGATCGTGAAGCAGCTCCTTCGTGAAACGGCGCTTGCAAAGACGTTCTATGGGAAGCGCGGCATGAAGCGGGCTGAGGCGTTACGCATCGCGGATATCGTTGAGAAGAAGATCAAGCGGATGGACGTGCACGAACTGAGCGGGCCGCTTATTCGCGAGTTCGTCAACGTCGTCTTGCTCGAGGAGGGGTTCAGTGACTGGGCGCGTGCGTGCTCACGAGTGGGAACGTCTCTTTACGATGCCTACCGTATTGACCACGGCGAGGGGTTCGAGGCAAAGGAGAACTCCAATCTGACCGCAAACCCCGAAACGTCAGCCAAGAAGAAACACGACAAGCTGAGCAAGCAGCAAGTGCTGCTCATGCTCCCCCAGAGCCTCGGTGACGCTCACCGATCGGGGGACTTTCACATTCACGACATGGAGTACGCGAACGTGCGGCCGTTCTGTGCCGACTACGACCTGCGTTACTTCCTCTACTATGGCCTGATGCCCGACGGCACCGGAGCGCACGCATCCGTTGCCGGCCCTGCAAAGAGCCCCGAGGTCGCCATCCTTCACGCGGTCAAGGCGCTCGCTGCCGGACAGACGAACTGTGCGGGCGGGCAGGGCTTCTACAACTTCTTGACGTTTTTGGCCCCCCATCTCGAGCACCTGGACTATACCCAGATCAAACAGCTCATGCAAGAGACGGTCTACGAGCTCACGCAGGTGTTCATCGCGCGCGGCGGACAGATGGTCTTCAGCAGTCTCCAGCTCACTCCGGGCGTACCCGAGCTCTGGAAGGATAAACCCATCGTCTTGCACGGGAAGGTCTGGGATGGTGAGCAGGCGCCCCTGCGGACCTACGGCGAGTTTGAACGCGAGGTGCGTCTCGGCTTTAAGGCCATTATGGAGGTCATGACGGCGGGCGACAACTGGGGAAAGCCCTTCAACTTCCCGAAGCCCGAGGTGGCGATCGAGCCCTCATTCATCGTGCCACGGACCGAGGACGTTTTTTACGGCCACCCGGAGATACCCACCCTTGAAGATAACTACGAGGCCGCCTTCACACTCTCTGCGGAGTTTGGCTCGACCTACTTCGACAACATGGTTCCGGAGTACCGGGGTGCGGGAAAGGGCGTCTCCTGCTATCAGTGCTGCGCTTACATGTTCAAGGTCGATAGGGACGAAGACCCGCACTTTGAGGACAAGCTCTACTTTAGAAACGGTGCCCACTTCTCGATGGGCTCGTGGCACGTCGTTACGCTCAACGTCCCACGTGCAGCGTACCGCGCCGAACACGATACCGACGCATTTATCGACAACCTTAAGAATCTCGTCGACTGCGCCATCGAGTTCTTCATGATTAAGCGCAAGTGGATGGAACCGCTCCTCAAGGGCAATCGGCTTCCGTTCCTGCAACAGCACCCGCGTGACCCGAACACGGGGGAGCGAGGACCACAGCTCTACGACTTCGACAGCCTCGTCTACACCATCGGCGTGGTCGGGGTGAACGACGCCGTGAAATATCATACCGGATCAGCCATACACGAAGATCCCGCCGCGTGGGAACTCGCGATACGGGCCATGACCGAGCTCCAGGCATACTGCCGACAGGCGGGAAGCGAACACGGCATCAAGATCGCCCTGGCGCGGACGCCTGC
>JBAXDW010000254.1:0-2382 GCA_037140755.1 Methanobacteriota archaeon | reverse complement strand
AGCAGCTGCCACATTGGCCCTGGTCCTCCACCGGACTCACTTTGTGCCGGGTGCGAAGATCGTACGTCGCTGGGTATGACGTTGCCTGCATGAGGCTCGAAGCGGTGCCTCTTGAAAGAGTAAGGGGGGACGGTACATATCCGAGCCCCTTCCCGTCGACCGTTCTCGTCTGCACCTTTCCGGCCGCCTTGTCCTGCTGGTATTTCATAAAGGCGGGGCTTAACGCCTTTTTCTGCAGCCCTGCCGGAAGCGAAGAAGATGCGACACTCTTCGCAGCAGAGGAACTACTATCACTCTGCGCAAACGCAACTCCCGCCACTCCCACTGAGCCCAGGAGGAGGACAATGAGGGCGATTGCAACCCATTTTGTTCGTAATTGCATTTGCTCACCTACTATATTCTGTTTAGCCTTGCTTTTTATCAAAAACGTAGCTTGCTTGTCTGTGTTGTTTATCCTCTTGCTTAGGTCAGTGTGTCCTTAAGCACGACAACTTCGTACAATTCTGCATGATTTCGCAGCGTAACTCAGCAGACTCGGTTGCTGTCTATCTATCTCCTTGTGGCATTGTTTTGCGGGAGATATGCCATTCAAATGCCGTTAAAGGCATCGTTATAGCGTTTGCTCAACATCACAGCTTCTTCTGACGTATAAAGCTTTTTTACAGCTACTTCTGACGTATAAAGCTTTGCGAAACACACTCGCACTGCAGAAGCCCGCTTGGCGACTGCATCGTCACTATCGCCCTTCCCGTCTAGGCGCTTACGCAACTACGTTTTGACGAGCAGGAACACAATAAAGAGGGTTGCGCCCAACGTCCGGAGCGCCAACAATAGAGGCGTCGACTCTTTTTGAATGGGTGACTCCGCATCCGCCCGGGCGCAGCTGTATCAACGACTATCATTGAAGGCCGTCACACACAATCGACTCACCACGTTGTTATTAGCATACTCTCGCGGCCAAAAGGGCGTATAACGGCGGTAAAACTCCAGTGTGGGGGCACCGCGAGGAGTTCGATTACACGACGTTCGATCGATAATAAAATTTAAAGGGACACTTGCACACCCTTCTGGAATAGGTATTCCTTGACTTCCCGGACACTAAACGTTCGGAAGTGAAAAACTGAAGCAGCCAGCAGTATGGTGGCACCACCATCTTCAACTGCATCGTAGAAATGTGCTAGTTTTCCCGCTCCGCCAGAGGCGATAACTGGAACTGTAACGGCATCAGCGATGGCCCTCGTGTACTCCAAATCGTAGCCATCCTGGGTCCCGTCACCATCCATACTGGTGGGTAAGATCACCCCTGCACCCAGTTTTTCACACTCCTTTGCCCACTCTACCGCGTCTATACCCACTGGTTTAGTCCCGCCGGCCACCACTACCTCGAATCCAGAGGGCATCTCTGGGTTCCGGCGGCCATCAATGGCCACGGTTATGCGCTCCGAGCCAAATTTTTTGGCGGCTTCTTTTATGAGCTCGGGATTATTAACAACAGCACTGTTCATGGACACCTTGTCCGCCCCGGCTTTAAGGGTTAGATCTATGTCTTCCAGGGTCGAAATACCTCCGCCAACGGTTAGTGGGATGTCAATAACCGAAGATACAGTTTCAACCCATTCTAGGCGGGTTCCACGGTTTTCTAGGGTGGCGGCGATGTCCAGCATGGCCAGTTCGTCTGCACCCTCTTTCTGGTACAAAGCGGCACTTTCTGCCGGGTCACCAGCATCTTTTAAGTCCACAAAGTGTACGCCCTTCACTACACGGCCGTCCTTCATATCCAGGCACGGCATGATCTTCACGGTTTTCATGATTACAACTCCTGATCAAATTAATCTCAATTTTAATATGAGTTATCCTAACATAAAATCCAGCGTATTCCGACTGGGTCCTGGTCGAGGCTATCGAGGTTGCGATCTTCTCCGATGCAGAAGTAGTTGGCGTCGGCGTAGGTGTAGGCGTCGGCGATGATGAGGGTGTAGCTCCGCACGCTGGCGGCTTACAGACTTCAAACGGTCGGTAGTTCGACACGCAGGCAACGTAACAGCCGCCCTAATTTCAAACAGACTGGCAGGAAAGCACCGCGTCTCCTCTATTCTCACTGTAGCTCTTAGTTTATTGTTATATCTTTTTTTAACAAACAAAGATGTAAACATGGCCTAAACAGAAACCTATTTATCTCGCTATCTATTTTCGGGATTTATTGAAGCCGGAGCAATATTATGAATAAAAAAGTGTTTTTTAGGATTATTGGCTATAGTGGTGACGGTTGCTGTAGCAACGGCAGGCTGTACTTTTAACACCAATCCCTCGAGCGGGAGCGCCAGTCCTTCAGCGTCGACTGCGCCCCAAAACATAACCGGATACTCGACGTACACGAATGCA
>JBAXDW010000253.1:0-2397 GCA_037140755.1 Methanobacteriota archaeon | reverse complement strand
GGCATTCGTCGTGTCAGTTGTCACGGAAGCACGCTGTGCTACCTGTGGACTTGACGTAGCGGTTGCTTTTACGACTTTAGGCGTAGTGGTTGCTTTTACGACTTTAGGCGTAGCGGTTGCTTTTACGACTTAAGGCGCTGCGGTCGGCGTCTTTGCGACGACCTTCTGCGTTGGTGCGGGCGCCACCTTAGGCGCCGGTGTTGCATTCGGCTTGATGGTTGGCGTCGTGGCTGTCCACGCCAACTTATCGGTGTTCCAGCTTCCACCACTGCTAAAATCAACGATCGAATTGTATTGCCGGTATACAAAGAAGCCGCCGTTGAGCCAGGCGGTCTTGGCTGATGCGCTTCCTGAAGCTGTATTCCATAGGTTCGCAGAACCTGTAGCGTCGTTGTACCATGATCCGGCACCTTCAAGAGCACCGCCGGTCTCATCCCAACGTGTTTGTCGCACTGGCGCATTTCCGTCCTCACCGATCCAGATTGTTGGATATTTTTCGTTGCCCGGGCCTGCACGCGAGTCCCATGCAATTTGAACGTAATAATTATGGCCTGTGCGAAGAACGGTATCCATCGGTATGTACCACCGCGCGCCGCTGCCGCCGGTCGTAGCACGGTAGATAGTAAGGTAGCCCTCATTAGGGCCCTTGTAGGTGTCGATTTCAATCATAAAAGCGCCATACGCTTTGTCCCATATTTTTTGGAAGCGCTGGCCAGAGAGTCCGCTGTAATGAAAACCTATCTCCCACGACGCTACGTTCTGGTTGTTTGTTGCACCGCCGGCCGGGATGGAGATAAAATCATTTTGCCCTGTGTCACCCCAATAGGAGTGCCCGTTTGATTGGGTTCGAAATAAGCTAGGGGTGCTGACGTAAGCGTTATAGCTGGCTCCTGTCGTCCCGTGGTTGATCCATGTTGATCCCGCTTGGGGGACGTAATATATGGTGGGGGTCGACTGTGCTGCCACCGGCGTGGTTGTAACGCTTGTAGATAATACAGCAATGAGGAGGGTGACTACACAAAGTGAAACGATATTGTGCGCGCGCATGATTGCCTCTTTCAACATTCTTTATGCTTGCAACGTGTCGAAAGACACGTAATCGCTCTGATTCCTTCGGTAGACATCGCTTTTAATCGTGTTCAAGAGCGGCGATAAACGGTAAATAACGGCAATTTATCGCATCAGAGCTCCTTACGCAAGCGATCTCATACTATTTCACACATCTATGACCATATAAATATATGTTGATATGAAATAGAAGCATTACAGCGCTTCTTTTTCCTTTTAATTGTATAATTGGAGAATTAATGACCTAAGATTTTAAAAAGAGCTTGCTATATGACTTTACACATCAAGGGTAGCTGCTTTCTTCTTTTAAAATCCAGAGACGTTCAGTTTCTTCTAAAGAGTTCCTGCGTTATTAAATTGAACTTCCGATGTACAGAATTGCCCGCGGACCTCTAGATCCGGTACGATGTGAGCGTTACACTATGCGCAGAATTAAGGGCCATATCAGTTCACCTGAACGCTCTAAGAATCATTCGTCCGTACTTTATCTCGCGAGTTAGTATCAGTCATTTATGACCAAATTCCGATGATCTACTCGTGTATCTCATCATGAACGTTTTTGAAAGGTTAACACGTCTTTCCCTCATATGTGGGTGCGGACACCGGGTCAAGAAAGGCGTGCTGGATATACTGACTCCGCCCGGAAAGATGGGAAAACTCTCTGTGGCATCACACACATTGTCACGACATAATCGAACGACACGTCGTTAAATTCGTCAACAATATCAGCAGAACGTATCTAAACTAAAAAAATACAGAACCAGCCTGCGCCATAGTTTTAGTTGCGAGTTGGTTCGTTGTGACGCTCTTAACATAATGACGAAAATCCACAACTATATATAACATCAATATATGCAAATATGTATATATAAATTCGGTATTTTAATACGCAAAAGGATTACGCCGTGGAAGTTAAGATTCTCGGACTGGGATGCGCAAAGTGCAACAACCTTGAAAAGATGGTTCGCGACGTGGTCGCCGAACAAGACATTGACGCCACAGTGAATAAGGTCACGCGCCAGCAGGAGATATTAGCATACCCTATTTTGGCGGTTCCTGCTCTAGTCATAAATGAAGAGGTCATGGCTTTTGGTCGCCTGCCAAGTAAGAAAGAGATTGCAGATTGGCTTATTCAAGCACAGCAAACCCAAGTGAAACAATGAATGACAGTTTAAAAACGTTAGCAACATTAGCTTTGCTGAGTGTTCTCATAATAAGCATTAGCGGCTGCATTGCCCAGACCTCAGGAGACTCCGCAACCCAGACCTCAGGGGACTCCGCAAAGCTGAGCTTCGTAGGGGGCACGTCGCACCCCTCTGATATAACCAC
>JBAXDW010000252.1:0-2416 GCA_037140755.1 Methanobacteriota archaeon | reverse complement strand
TGGCGTAGTAGGTGCGTTGTCCGGCGGAGCTAAAGGTCTGGGTGAGGGTGATCTGGCCGGCGGTGTTGGTGGTCTTGGCGGTGTCGGTGTAGCGAACGTTGTTGAGGTAGTGGTAGATGGTGACGGATTTGCCGGTGAGGGGCGTTGTGCCGCTCTTGAGGGTGGCGGTGAAGGTGACGGATTGGCCGACTTTGGGGGTGGTGGTCGACGCTTTGAAGGTGAGCGCAGTTGGCTGTGCTGCTGCTGCAGCAGGAACGGCTACAACGCCTGCAAACACCACGGTAATAAGAAGGATGACTACAGAAAATGAGATGATTTTGTCTAGATGCATGATTAACTCACAAAAAAGGCTTTTTAGCACATTAAAATGAGTTAGACTACCATTTAAAGGCTTCGGTTTGCGCGACAGTAAAAAACTGTGCCGTGGCGTTTAAATGGTCAAATAATGAATAAAATCGAACGATTAGCCTTCAGTTTGATCGCCTTTCTTCTTCTCCCGCGCATTCATACAGGCGCTGCCCGTGCCCTCTCCCTTGGGGGGTTCTTCTTCGCATCTACGTGAGCTCCACATTTAGTAACTTAATCGAAGAGCACAGCGCGCTGCAACGTAACATCTTTCCGAAAGTGCGACAGCTCTACACGGACTGAGGCTGTCGCACACCTATATCTTCATCATCGGAGTTTCCGCATCGATACGGACAACGGTCAGCTGCATCATCTGTCTTACGCTTAAGTTTTGGCAATTGCACCTCGGACACCCTTGTTTTCGCGGCCTCCGGAGATGTGTCGGCTTGCGAGGCGCTGTAGTAGCAACCGAATGCGGCAAAAATGGAAGAACTATCGCCCGTCTGGCGACAAAAAAGGAGTTCTAGAAGGTTCCATCGAATAGCTGCGCCGCCGTCACGACTGCGCGTAATCGGTTGCGCCCTGCGCCTTCATTGCGCTATACGCTTCCGCCTTTGACGTAAAGTCCGTAACACCCATCTCGTTACGCAGCCAAAACCCACTCACCATAACGTCGTTATAGAGACAGTGATAGTTATCGCACGGCTTCTCCGTGTATATCAAGCTGCCCTCGCATACGTCAAGAAACGAATAGAAATCGCGAAGGAGCGTCACGTTTCTGCCCCATCGCAAGCAAAAGGCCGCCGTCTGTTTATGCGCGCGTGCCCGCGGCGTTCCCTCACCCAGTCGTTCCGCTTGTCGGCGGTCTCTCTCTTCACGGTAGAGCTTTACCGCTTGTCGTGCTCGTTGACCAAGCAGCGCCGTGAGGGCGTCTGACGCTTCTTCCCTTACGTCGTCGTGCGTGTCTGCCAATGCATCGATAAGCGGCTCGACCGCCCTGCTATCCCCCAACGTTCCGAGGGCCCGTGCGGCTTCCGCGCGAACGACGTTATCTGCATCGTAACGCAGCACCCGAATAAGCGGTTCGACTCCCGCCCGAACGCCGAGCGCTCGAGGGCGACCGCCGCCGCGTAGCGAACGTTAGCGCTGGCGTCGTCGAGGGCCCAAACGAGCGGTTCAACCGTGCGGCCATCGCCTAACCGGCCAAGCGCTTCTGCCGCCCGTGCGCGAACGGTTATCGCTTCATCATGGAGCGCGTTCGAGAGCGGCCCGACGGCCCTCAAATCTCTCAGTTCGTCCAAGGTCTGCGCCGCCCGATAGCGAATCGTCGCGTTATCATCCTTGAGCGCGCTGATCAGCCCCTCGATATCTTTTTGATCCTTCATCTTGTCAACATTCGGTGAAGACACGACAACCACCTCTTCCTTGTCGCGACGCGTTAGGTCGCAGCGATCTAAGAGGGATTGGCGCTCCATGTTAAAACCGTTGTGCTTCAGAAGCGTCGACATTCCGCCCGTCGGCACGCCGAAAAGGCAAAAAGTGAGAAGCTACGTTACTCAAAACAGGTCAACGATACACCTATGCGCACCGCTGACGCCATCGCGGCGCTCGAGCGGGAGACGCGTATCGCATCATGGCAACGGGACGGTGAACTATTTGGCGCCCTCTAGAGATACCGATGCACAAACGCTCGCTGTCGCAGATAGGACGCTCGTATTGATCGTTGTGACGCTCGCCTGTTTTCTTACGCCCTTTGATGTGTCTGCTGTGAACCTCGCGCTTCCGTCAATAGGAAGTGAGTTCGCGATGGACGCCGCCACGCTCGCGTGGGTCGCGACCGCGTACCTTCTCACGCTGGCGATTTTTCTCGTCCCCTTCGGCAGGTTCGCCGATATCTACGGCAGGAAGCGCGTCTTTGCCTACGGGGCGATTCTCTTTTCGTTCGCGTCTTTTCTCATTGCGCTCTCCTTTTCGAGCGCGTCGGTAGTCGCATTTCGTACGTTTCAAGGCTTTGCGGCGTCCATGATAACGGTCACGGGCGTCGCCATCCTCATGTCGGCGTACCCTCGCG
>JBAXDW010000251.1:0-2421 GCA_037140755.1 Methanobacteriota archaeon | reverse complement strand
TGTAACCGCCATTTTGCTGACGTGGCTCGGCGGGTTCTTGTTCTTGGGCATTATTGGTGCGTTTGCCATTGTGCAGTATATTATATACCACGTTAAACGGCAGTCGTCCGATAATCTCACGATTGTCTCGTTAACGATGCTTATTATTTCGCTGATTACGCTCCTTCCTGTGAGTCTCATGAGCCATTTCGGGCGGACAATAGACACTATACACCTTTCTCTGTTCCAACCGCTATTTTTGGTGGTGCTAATAGCCATTTTTGCGATATTCGGATCTCTCGCTTATTACATGAAAGGCATGCGGCGGGCAATTTACCCGCTGACAATCTGTGCGCTTGTGGCCGCTGCGAGTGTTGGTTTCTATCTGTTGAAACCGGACCTTGCTGTGACTGTGTTCACTGGCTACGGATTTTTTACACAGAGTGGCGTGTTACAAACCGTAGCGGAGGCACAACCGTTATTCGGTACGAATTTCCAGCTTAATACCGTTGCGAGCTATTTCCAGGTTCTGCTATTTGTTGCACTCATAGGCCTAGCGGTGCTCGTATATCGCGTGTTCAAAAAACAGGACGAGGCCGCGCTGTTGCTGCTCGTTTGGAGCAGTTTTGCTTTCGTAATTACCATCGTACAAACGCGTTTTACGTTTCTCTTATCTGCGAATGTCGCGATCCTTTCCGGATTCATGATAGTATGGATTATGGATACGTTGGTTAGGAGGGCCTATGGTACGTTGTTAGATGTCCACGACGTGAGAGCGCTCCCCCAACTCTTTGGGCGTGAAATAAAATACACGCAACTTGTCGGGGTTTTCCTTGTCTTGCTCATTTTACTCTTGCCAAGCATTAGTATGACTGCGTCTTATGCAAAGACCGCACAAGAAATTTCACCCGACTGGAAAGAATCGCTGCTGTGGATGAAGAACAACACACCGTCAACTTCGAACTACAATATGAGCTCTGACCAACAACCAGAATATGGCGTACTAAGTTGGTGGGATTATGGGAATTGGATCGTCTTTTTTGGTCATAGGCCTGCCGTCGCGAACAACTTCCAGACTGGCGTCAGCGACGCTGCGCAGTTCTTCACGAGCCAGAATGAGTCCGGTACGTTAAGTGTTGTCCAGAACCGCAGTGCTAAGTATGTGATCACAGATTATGAAATCGCAGACTCTAACGGCAAGTTTCAAGCTATTGCGCTTCTCTCAGGAAAAGGAGTCGACACGTTTTACACAACGCAGTCCTACCTCGACGAAAACGGATCGGTACAGCAGCAGACTGTCCCAAACGACGTGTACTACAACACGACGGTTGTTAGATTACATTACCTCGATGGCAATGGCTTCAGTCACTATCGCCTAATCCACGAATCTCCACATTCTATTGGCACGCTTGGCGGAACTGAGATCAAGTATGTGAAGATCTTTGAATACGTCAACGGAACGAAAATTAATGTTCGGGGTAACGGAAATGCCACCCTATCGCTGAACGTCACAACAAACCAAAACCGGACGTTCAACTACACGCAGAGCGCCGTCGTAAACGGTACGCACACCTTTATCGTGCCTTACTCGACAAATTGGACGTCCTATGGCATGCAAACAGGCAACGCTTACAACGTGACCGTCGGAAACTCTACGAAATCGATAGCCGTCAGCGAAAGTGACGTAATCAATGGAAAAGAGCGTAGCTTGAGCTTTTAAATACAAGCCAAATCGCTCTAACAGGCCCGTCTGGATTGCTCGTCGCGTGACTGTCTCTCTCGAAAACTGTTATCTGTGAGGTCCTTGTCTCGCTTATTCAACGTATCGGATAGCCTCTGCGGGTGATACTCGTGAAGCGTTCCTAACCGGAATTATCGTGCATACTACGGCGGCCAAATAGACGGCCGCAAAAACCAAGGCAAGCTGAGGGATCGGTATCGTAAATGGCGCTTTCACGGATTGATTCAAGCTGAGATAGAATGCGCCAGAGACGGCGAGCCCTGTCGACAGCCCGATGAGCACGGCTAGGGTGATTGTTAAGATTACTTCGAGTATTAACGACTTTTCCACGCCTTTTCGGGTAAAACCGATGGCCCGCATTATGCCGATTTCTTGGCGCCGTTCTATTGCTGATCGTGATGTGATCACGCCGACCGACGCCATTCCAAGGATCAGTCCGAGGCCGAGACAGGCCGCCATGAGCTGAAACAGAAACTGGGTCTGGCTCATCGTCTGCAGCAGCTCATCACGTATCAGAAATGCGTTAATACCCGCTATTTTGTAGCCCTTTTTAAGGTCATAGCTCAGGTCAATAGGTTTCATGCCCTTCTCCGACTTAATGAGAAACAAAGTGTCGCCCTTAATCGCCGGAAAATACTGTAGCATCTGTTGCTTGCTCATGAATATCCCATGGAGGTAGACCTCATCCAGAACGCCCGCGA
>JBAXDW010000250.1:0-2431 GCA_037140755.1 Methanobacteriota archaeon | reverse complement strand
TACCGTGCAACGAGAATGGGCTTTGTCTTTCAAGAGTTTAATCTGCTCCCAGTACTGACTGCAGTCGAAAATGTTGAGCTGCCACTCCTGATTGCCGGAACCGGTGAGAGGGGGGCACATGTCCAAGCATTGGACATGCTTGCGAGTGTCGATCTCCGCGACTGGGCAAACCATAAGCCATCCGAACTGAGCGGTGGTCAACAACAGCGAGTAGCGATCGCAAGGGCGCTTATCAATCGGCCTGCTATCGTTTGGGCTGATGAACCGACAGGCAACTTAGATTCAACAGGTGCAGATCAGATCACTACGCTCCTCAAACGACTCAATGAGACTAATCGACAGACGTTTGTCATTGTGACTCATAATCCGTCCGTCGCAAAGACTGCCGACCGGTTAATCAATATGAAAGACGGAGCTATTCTCTCGGAATCCGCTACGACTTCGATCTAGCTGACCGAGCACAGATTGAGGATTGTAGATGTACTCAGAACTTCTCCCGGTTATTATCGCTGCGCTCCTACTATTTGTGACGCTGCTGGCAGTCAAAAACAAGGCAATGTTCACACTCGGCGTGAGAAACCTTGCGCGACGTCCGAAACATACCGCCATTGTGGTCACCGCCATTCTCATAAGCACCGCAATCATCTCAGGGTCGTTGGTCGCAAGCAATAGCCTCAATTATGCGGTAGTAAAGGCCACGTACGATGCTCTCGGCAACGTTGACGAGATCATAACAATGAACGGTCAACCGTTCAACGTTTCCGTTTACGAAAAGCTAGCGGCGGATCCCTATATTGCTAATAACACAAAGGGCTTATCTCCAAGCCTCTACGGGCAGGTACCGTCTGTAGATGATGTGACCAGCGGCATTACCTCGACACAAGTAACGCTGGTCGGGTTGAACTTCAGCGCTGATGCCCAATTTGGAGAATTCACGCTTCTCAACAACACACAAACTAATGCGAACAACCTACGCGGTGGGGAAGCCCTGATCAACAATAAGCTCGCTCAGGACCTCAATGCGCATGAAGGCGACAAACTGACAATCTATTACGGTGGAAATGAATCCTCCCTTAAGGCTTACACGTTTGTAGTGAAGTACATTGCAAAAGATGAGGGAAAAGCCCTGTACGGATTAAGCAAGAATATCTTTGTGACGCTCGACGCGGCCCAAGTCGTTTTTCAAAACGAAGACCAGATCAACGAAATAAGGATTTCAAACCTAGGCACCGCAGAATCAGGGTTTGCAAAATCGAACGACGTTTCAGGGTTCGCGGCCAAAACTTTGTCCGATTCACCGGAGCGATTTGATGTTAAGGCTGTCAAGCAGGATATGTTGGCCACTACCCAGCAAGAAGGGGCGCTTTTCTCAAACTTATTAACAGTGTTTGCTGTTTTTGCAGTCGTCGCAAGCGGCACCCTCATCGTCAATGTCTTTGTCACGCTTGGCGAAGAACGTAAAAGCGAGCTGGGAATGGCCCGCGCAATAGGCATGAAGCGACGGCATCTCGTACTGCTGTTTCTCTTTGAGGGGACGATTGCCGCGTTTTTAGCCGCGGCTTTAGGCTCTGTCCTAGGCGTGGGCATCGGAGCTTGTATACTCAGTGTGCTCAACGTGGCATTTAGTGGAGAGAATCTTGTAGGAACATCCCTCGTACTGCACTACGATTTATCAGATCTAGTTACTGCCTTTCTCGTGGGCGTACTAATCGCTATGTTAACTATGACGCTGTCGGCTTTTAAAATCAGCCGACTGAGTATCGCAGGAGCGATTCATAATACCGAGCACTCCGTGAGCAAGTCACAAAGACCCATCGGCTCCATTCTAGTCGGGATTGCGCTGGTGGCGTTTGGACTGGCAGCGTATACGACGTCGACAGACATCATTGTCGTCGACGTTATAGCCCCGATTTTGGTTATTGCTGGCCTCGCTTTGATCGTGAAGCAATTAGTCTCTCGCAGAATGGCACTAACGACGTCGGGAATGCTTCTCATAACCTATGCGGCTTACAATGCCGTGGCTAACCCCGCAAGTTTTGGCGATTTAGCGTCGACGCTTGTCTTTGCTGCTCTAGGGATCCTTTTGTTGATTGGGGCGCTTCTAGTGGTGCTGGCTAACGCTAGCATCTGGCTGCGCGGAGTCGCCAAGTTGTTGGGAAGAGTTAAAGGCGTTCAATCTTCGTTAAAGCTAGCCATCGCCTATAGTCTGCAAGAAAAATACCAGTTCAGAATGACGGTCATCATAGTGTCCGTTGTCATCTTCCTAGTTGTTCTCGCTTCGGTTGCGGCAGCGGTGTATAATCCAGATATCGAAAAGCAGACCGGCGGGTATGACATTCGAGTGACGACAACAACGCCTTTGACAAACTTGACGATGTTTCAAGTACAGTCACTCACCCCAGGCCAGTCACGCACGGCGCCGGGTGCATTG
>JBAXDW010000249.1:0-2436 GCA_037140755.1 Methanobacteriota archaeon | reverse complement strand
CGACAAGGTTACTCGCGTCGGCAGGTTATAAGCAGTGGCGCTCAGGGGATTATGTCAGGGACAAGCTGGACCTTCGACAAGCTACAGAATGCAAGTTTGTAAATATAGCGCAAAAGCACCTCTTAATTGACGTTCACTGGGATTTGTTACCTCCGCGAGTCGCTTGCAAGCTGGACGTCGCAAACGAGTTCAGGAACGCACGCTTTGCACAACTCTTCAGCCGCAAGGTATGCACGTTGTCGCCAGAAGATTTACTCCTGTACTCCTGCACATGCCATAAAACATGTCGAGAAGCGTCTCCGTTGGATCTGCGATATAGTAGAAATAATTCGCGCGCTTCCACTAATCAACTGGGACGGTATTATGGAGAAGGCGCACCGTACGCACAGTAGAAGAATGCTCGATGTCGGCCTTCTTGCCGCAGTCGACCTTCTTGACGCACCCGTGCCCGGATACGTGTTACAAAGGATAAAGAGTGACAGTTCAGTACAGAAAATTGTTGCGCAGGCAAAATGGCAGCTTTTCGAAGAAACTCAGACGCCGCGGGGCTCGTTCTTACTCTAAGGACTTTGCAAATGAGAGGGCGTCTTTTGGACAAGCTTAAGGCTTTCTTGTTTGTCGCGCTGGTGCCTTCATCAGACGATTACGACGCACTGTCTTTACCGCCGCAGATCAGCGGGCTCTATTTTGCGATACGTCCCTTGCGACTTGCGCTAGGGGTTGCGTTGAGAGGTCCATAGCTAACCGGATACCGCTTATGAATTGAAATGCTGCTGGCGTAGGCAGCAACTCAGCAGTTCAAGACTAGCTTTGGCTCGCATGTCTCAGACCGGAGCGAGCTTGCAAGTACGTCCGCGATGGCGTCACATCGAAGGCCCTAAGACAGGCTCGAAGCACGTCGCGATTGTCATGCTAGGTTGTCAAGTCAACCTACCGCTACACGATAGGTGTGTATATCAAGCAGATCATGCTGAGCCACGCGTTGTATGCGCGCCTTTTAAACCGTTCGATGCTACGGGCTAGCAGCCAGCGACGCGGATTCGCAGCGTCGCAATAACTGCAAATACGATACATCCAAAAAAGCGCGTTGCTAAAACGTGCAAGAGCACGTGGTTAAACGATCCTCACTCTTGAAGACTCTGCATGTAGCGGCACGCTGTCAGCCGGACGAGGCCTGCGGGAGCGTTTCGCGAGCGTCGGCTTCGACTAGATGAGCAACAGTCTCGATGCTGTCGGGAGTTCGATGGATCTGTAAACAGCGAACGGGGATCGTTCTCGCAAGCTGTGCGCATTGAAAAAGATGTATCGCAGCCGACGACCCCTCCGACAGTTCTGCACGATATGAATGCCGGACAAGGGCAAACGTCGCTTCACGAGGAGAGAGCGACCCTATACGCGTTGTTTCCCCTTCGCTCAGCACGTAGATCCGTCTGAGGGGGCGAGGATGCTGTGTAAACCGTTCCGACGTCGGAACAGCCCGCTTTTCAGATGCAGGTCGGACGCGCTCAAATCGTCGCGGGTCGTGTGACAACGCGGTCAGCGTCTCTGGCCACACGTTTAGTTCGGGGTAAGCGGGGACCGCCATTGGAGTATCACTCTCGAGATAAATCGATACGAGGTCATCAGCGACCAAGGAGTGCCCTAGCGCGTAGAGCTTTAGCGCCAGCGTGGACTTGCCGAGCCCGGACTTCCCTATAAATGCCATCACGCCGTCGTGAATCACAAGAGCGCTTGCGTGCAATACGAAGCGCCCGCGCTGGTGCAGGAGCGTTGCGAGGTAGTCAAGAATGAACGCGCTTAGCGTCGCGTGATCGGTCCCACTCTGCGGTTCAAGGATGATCTCCCGTCCGCCCCGCATGAACATCGAACACACGCCTTCTTGAAAGATGAATGTGCCCCCAGACGTGATGCAGAAGTTATCTCCTGTAGCGATCGGCGTGGTAGAAGCCTTGAGTGCGTCGACGTGCCCGAAGCGAATGGTGACATCCGCCTCTCTCTTGTTGCACGATGGGAGGTTCGTAAAAACGAGTTCTGACTTGAGACACAAGCCGTGGACGGCGTACCAATACATTCGTGCTACCTCTCGTATCTGCACCTATAAAAACTGGTGCGCAACACGTCCGATCTAACGTATCGAGCGATGCACGGCCGCACGCGTAGCGATAGCTGCTGCCACGTTCCTTTTAAGTTTGACCTACCTGCGGCGTTGCACACCTCATGCGAACGCGAGCTCGCACAACGTGATCGAGTCTCTCAGAGGCTTTTTTGATGAGAAATCACGCCTGCTGCACCGCGCTGATGTTTGAAGGACAGCAAACCAGTTGCGAATTGGGACGCGTGAGTACTTCCGCGTCTTAGAACAAGGTTCAGAAAGCACAAAAAATACGCAAAATGAATTTCTCGTATTACTAGAGCTAGTTTTACGAAATCATATCA
>JBAXDW010000248.1:0-2442 GCA_037140755.1 Methanobacteriota archaeon | reverse complement strand
CAAGAAGGAAATCAGACAGATATCTCAGCATACACGTATCACGAGATTAAACAGGTCGATAACATCGTTTTCATAACTAAAGAAACAGCAGTAGTCAGAGCCTAAAATTGATTGCGGTCTGGGAAGGGTATTAGCTAGTCAAGCAGACTTGCGAACAATTGAATGGTAGGCAATTAGCCTACATTTTTCTTTTTTTTCCGATTTCAAGGCCTTAGAGTGTATAGGATGTTATCTTCGCCATCAGTTTCGACTGAAGCCTTTGTCGTGTCCTCTGACACGTTTTTAGGCGTCAAGGAACGTTTAAAAAAGCGACTTGTCACGGGCCTCTTGTTGCTCTTTTTTTTTCAGGGACATAGAGAGTCACTGAATCGGGATGTTGGGTATCTATTTTGGCTGGAGTTCGCTCCATTTGTATCTTCTCATTAAAAACCGCGGTGCCTAAACAACACGCACTTCGCTCAATTGGTTCTTAAGCACCGATCGTGATCTCATAGCGAACCGAAGATGTATGGACCGACGAGTAAGATCAAGAATGAAGAGAGTATAACTACCCCCAATGTCGTCACGAGTGCTTTTGTGACACGCTCTTGATCTTTGGAGTTTCGTAGGAATTTTTCGGCAAGAGACTTGAAGAGCTCCCGAAATATGTGTCCACCGTCCAAAGGAACTGCTGGGAGACAGTTAAAGAGCCCCACATAGAAGTTTATCCAGCCGATCCAGAGAAGAGCATTGGCTATCCAAAAAAAGGTATCCCCCAGCGGGGCCGCCCACCCTGCTGGCTGATAGAGGTGAGCGATATCGCCAGTAAAGCCACCGAAAAAGAGCAGGGGCAGGCCGATAAGGGTGCCCCATCCTTGTAAAGTAATAAGGTTAGCTGGGACGGACTTCAAGAAACTTAAAAGTTCTGCTGCAGACTCTCCCTGGATACCCAGGAAACCTTTGTCGTAGCTCGGGTTTTTGTCCAGAACCGCGACAAAACTCCTTGCGGTTCCTTGATCCGTTGCTTTCACGGTTACTATCTGGCCTTGATGAGTCGCATTCATAAACGCTTGAAAGTCGTCTCCGTTAGAAATCTTGACGTTATCGATTTGAGAGACCGCCATTCCTGGTCTTAGACCTACTTTTTCCGCTGGAGATCCAGATACGACGCCTACAACCCCGAATCCTTCGACAGACGTTATAGATGCTAAGACTGGCCCAAAGAACAACAAAAATGCGACTAACGCAACTGCGAAATTTGCAGTGATTCCTGCACTAAACACCCTAAGGCGTTCCGGTCGTGTCGCAATTTTGTCGCCAGGTTTAGCGTCTGTTCCTAACAACTGCGATTCATCCGGCTCTGCAAAAGCACCAATGGGCACGAGCGCGACTAAAAGGCCTAATGATTTTATTTTTATATCTGCAACTCTACTTAAAATTGCGTGCGAGAGTTCATGAACCACGAGCGTGACTATGAGGCCTATGAGTCCCCACGTTAATGGAATGAATTGATTTATTCCTGGTAGCAGCAGTAGGTTTCGCGGTGCATTCAAAGCGGTGGGCGCTGGCTGTGTGACTAGCACCCTGACGTCACCGATGAGCAATATAGCAAGCATGAAGAACATCGCAATAACAGTCAACGGGATGCCGATGTTCGCAAAGACCCGCCAGAACCGCTTAGGATTCGCTAGCTTGTCTAGCAGACGCAGGCCTTGTGTCGTCCTGAACATTAAAATAGGACCGTAAGCGCTAATCCCATAACGTGCTAGAATGCCTCGACTGTTCAGAAAAATCACAAAAAGCCAATAAGCCGCGAAGAAGATTAGTGCAAGAGTATAATAGTCCAAATGGCTTTCACCTTAAAGGGTGTCATGATGTTCTCTGACATATACGTAACTGCACCGACTTTAGAGGAGGCAAAGCGCATTGCTCACGCAATAATTGAAGAAAAGCTCGGGGCTTGCGCGAACATGCATCCGATTAAGTCATTGTATAGATGGCGAGGAGACATCGAAGAAGATGATGAGTATGCATTGTCGATCAAAACCAAAACGGCATTAGTTGACAAGGTTACTGCGAGAATCCGAGAGCTCCACAGCTACGAAACCCCTTGCATTATCGCATTCACAATCGAGTCAGGATGGCCGCCTTATCTTAACTGGATAAACGACGAGACGCAATGATCTGCGATGCACTAATGGCCTTTCACGTGTATCTGCAGCTAGGATGTGACGATAGTATCTCTCAGAAAGTGAGATCTAACGTTTAGGGGCCACCTAGCAGCATAGGTTTCGAGCGAATGGTGCTGTAGGCCCGATTTGCTTGACTGATGAACCCCAAAGGACGTGTGAGATGGAAGGAACACGCATTCACTGGGCAGACGTGATTGCACGCGACGTTGAAGGGCAGCAAATTATTGCCACCGGTATCACCCCATCCGGCAATATCCCCGTCGGCAACATG
>JBAXDW010000247.1:0-2479 GCA_037140755.1 Methanobacteriota archaeon | reverse complement strand
GTCGGGCTCAAAGATCTCAGCTTCTAAAGCGAGATTCATTGCTTCAAATATGCCCTTCTGAAGTAGCGTCGCGACAGTTAGTGAAGTTGGGTATGCGACGCTTATCGATAGGTTAAATGCGCTTGAGATAGCCGTAACAAATTTGTCAAAATACGCTTGCTCGTCTATATGTAGATCCTCGGGCTTATAAATCACATAGCCGTCGTATGCCGCTCGGAGGTACAGACCAACTTCCATGGGATAGATCTCGAGGCGCTGAAGCACGTCGGCGAGCCGAGCGCTAATCGATTCACCTGTCCTCGCAACCGTTTTTGTCTCACGTATCACGATTTTGCCTCGCTCGATGGCGGCGGGTATACCAGCGTTTTGGAGATCGCCAACTATCGGGCCGGGTCTGAAGGACGTTGGTCCTTTTTCGACGATTATATCTCTTGGAGCACTCTCGCCCGCTTTCGCTGGTGCGGGGGTTCTGCAGTTCTCAAGCAGTTTAAAAAGCTTAAACGGATTTAGATTGGTGAAGATAATCGCCGTTGGTCCTTCGACATTTTCGAACAACTGTAGCATCGACTCGCCAGATTCCTCGAGAGCGCGGTGAATGAGCGTGTTCCGAGCCACCTGTATCTTCGCGACGTCCTTGAGTTCGGCCCGAATGTTCTGGAATTGGCGCGCGGGGATGCCGTGGATGCTGACCACCGCGATGACGTCGTGCCCTTGGGCATCGGCTTTAATACTATTGACTTCCTCGTCTTTCCAGACCGGTCGGTGTACGTTTTCAGCTACCGCCATTTACATCAGCCTCACTGCTGGCCCCATCGTCGTCTTTACGTAGACGGAGGCTATGTTCTGTGTGCCGTCGTCAAGTTTCGATTCTACGGTATTGAGAAGCGCTTCGATGTTAGCCGCAATGTCTTCGGCTTCCATGCTCAGATTTCCGACCAATGCGTGAAACGTTGGCTTGTCCTTTGTGCGCACCTTCACGGTCCGCTTAAGCCTGCTAATGATACCAGTTGGATCGGCGCTTGATGGTATAGGATCAGGCATCTTACCTTTAGGACCGAGAATAGGCCCAAAACTCTTGCCTATGGAAGGCATCAACGGGGCTTCTGCAACAAAAAAGTCAATATCTCTCGTTCTTGTTCTGATAAGTTTCTTGTCGCCACTCATCTTATCAAGGTCTTCAGGAGAAATTATAAGGTCGGCCCCACCGCTTTGCGATTTGATGGCGAGGTCACCTTTAGCAAAAACACCGATTTTGGTCGCCTTGCCGCGCCCGTTCGGCAGCACGATTGACTCTGTTATCCGGTTTTTTGGCTGGCTTAAATCGACGTTCTTCAGATTGACAATCAGATCAACGCTCTCGATGAACTTTCTTTTGGGCGCTGACTCAATCGCGTCGTTGACGGCTTTTATAGTACTGTCGCTGACCATGTTCCCTCCGTAGTTTCGTCGACCACATCCGTGATCTCCTACGGTACATTCTCCAGATGGAGTAACCTTATTTCAATCTTTCGCCGGAGCTTAATCCTCGGCTAACAGATCTGCATATTCGCCGGCGTCTATAGACTTTTGAACGTCCCTTGCTGGTTTTTCGTCGACAGTAACGCCCATCGACACACACGTGCCCAAGATCTCTTTGACCGTGTTTTTAAGCTCGTACGAAAGCGAGTTAGACCGTTTCAACTTTGCGATTTTAATTGCTTGAGCGATGTTTATGTTGCCGGCCGTGCCTTCGCCAGACGATCCTTTCTCTATGCCCGCCTCTATGAGCACAAGAGCCGATGCTGGAGGTATGCCTATTTCGAGTGTAACATTTTTTTTGTCGTCGACAATGACCTTCACTGGCACCTGCATGCCATTGTATGATGCAGTTTTTTCGTTTATGTCGTCAACGACCGCCTTGATGTTGATCCCGAGGGGCCCTAGAGAAGGTCCGATCGGCGGACCGGGACTTGCTTTGCCCCCAGGAACTAGTATCTCGATTACGTCGACCATGTTATTCACGCTCCTCTTTGCTCAATACTCGAACGTTATCGCCGCGCACCGTAATGGGGATCGGGACCATGGCTTCGAAAAGCTCAACCGTGATCTCTTCACGGCGTAAGTCAATTCGCTTCACGCGGGCTTTTTCTCCTTTGAATGGCCCTGCAATGAGCTCAATGATGTCTCCATCCTCGATGCCTGCTACCGCTGGTTTTGGTGTCAGGAAATGCTCGATCTCTGCGAATTTTGTGCTCCCTTTCACCACGCCGCGTGCGTGCGGTATACCTTGAATTGCCTGTTCTATCGCTTCAAAGGAGGTGGTCTCCACGAGCACGTACCCTTTGAGCTCTTTTGGAACGAGTATCGCGCGAATACCATAGTTCTCTTTCTTAGCAGCGAGTGCAAGCAAGTTAGCTACTGCGCGTTCTTGATTCGCCGTGGTCTTAATGGCGTAAACTGAAGATTCGAGCTCATCTTGCTCCTGGCTGGACATTATCTC
>JBAXDW010000246.1:0-2479 GCA_037140755.1 Methanobacteriota archaeon | reverse complement strand
CCTGTTCTTTCATGCGCGCAATAGCTGTTTTTACTGGTAAGTCCAACACTTGTTGCAGCGAGACCCCCTTCTCCAACGCCCCAGTCATTGCATCGTGGAAGGCAAGGATCGTTTTCAACATCCAGTACTGCTTTTCAAGAGGGCAAAAAGAGTCAATCTCGTCAAACGCGCTTTGCTGTAAGAAGTCCTCACGTATCATTCTCGTTACTTCTAATATCGCCTTTTCAGTGTCTGGCAACGCGTCTGGACCTACTAGCTGAACGATCTCCTGCAATTCGACCTCCTTTTGCAAGAGAAACATGGTCTTGTCGCGTAAGTCTCTCCAATCGTACGCGATGCTGTCAACAAAAGACTCCTCGACGTTATCTAGATACAGCGAGTAGCTGTTTATCCAGTTGACTGCGGGAAAATGTCTCCTGTATGCTAAGCTCGTGTCTAGCGCCCAGAATGCTCCAGCTATGCGCAGCGTATTTTGTGTTATCGGCTCTGAGAAATCGCCGCCCGGCGGAGACACCGCGCCAACGACTGTGATTGATCCAGTGCGTCCGTCTGCACCTAGACAAACAACCTTGCCGGCACGCTCATAAAAGGCCGCCAACCGTGTTGCTAGATATGCTGGATAGCCCTCTTCTCCAGGCATCTCTTCTAGTCTCCCCGAAACCTCTCGGAGCGCTTCTCCCCATCGCGACGTTGAGTCTGCCATCAAAGCGACGTCGTACCCCATATCCCGGTAGTATTCAGCCATGGTGATCCCTGTGTAAATAGAAGCTTCCCTAGCCGCAACTGGCATGTTCGAGGTGTTTGCTATCATGATGGTCCTTTGGATCAATGGTCGCTTTGTACGAGGGTCAACCAACGCAGGGAATTCGGTCAGCACGTCAGTCATCTCATTGCCTCGCTCTCCACAGCCTATATACACTACTATCTGTGTATCCGCCCACTTCGCGAGCGTTTGTTCCGAGACGGTCTTTCCTGTGCCAAATCCGCCGGGAATCATGGCAGTGCCGCCTTTTGTCACCGGAAATATGCTGTCAAAAACGCGCTGTCCAGTAAGCAGCGGCGACGTGGCATCCAGCTTTTTTGCGTACGGCCTGCCAACTCGCACCGGCCATTTCTGCATCATTGTAACGTTGGTCTTGTGATCCAAGACGCACACGGTATCCTCTACCGTGAAGTTTCCACCTGCTATTTTAGTTACCGTACCTGATACATCTGGAGGTACCATGATCTTGTGTTCAATATGGTACTCGTGTACCGTTCCTACGACATCTCCTGCTACGACTGTGTCGCCTTGCTTCACGGAGGGGGTGAACTCCCACTTTCGATCTCGGTCAAGCCCGGGCGCCGTTATGCCCCGCGAAATGAAATCCCCACTTTTTTCCATCAATACTGGGAGGGGTCTCTGAATGCCATCATAGATTGACGATATTATGCCAGGACCCAATTCGACGCTCAGCGGGCTCTCGGTATTTACGACTTCCTCTCCGACCTGCAGTCCTGACGTATCTTCGTAGACTTGGATGACGGCCTCATCTGCGTCCAGTCGTATTATCTCGCCGTTGAGCTGCTCGCGACCGACTCGCACGACATCATACAATCTTGACCCGCGCATTTCGTGAGCGTAAACGACTGGACCCGAAATCCGTGAGATGAATCCCTGTAGCATATCCTATCTCCTTACAACGATATTGTAGCCAATCGCCCTCCGCAACATTCTTTCTATGTAGTCGGTGCGATCAATTTGTCGCGTTCTCGACGGTATGGGAATAATTATCGGCCTGTGCGTCTTTTCGATTTTCTCAATGAGTTTTTGATCGAGTGAAGCCATAAAATCCTCGTTCACCGCGACAATGCCGGTATCATCCTTGTATAACAAGGGCGGAATTAGGCTCTTCGCCTCTTCCACGGTAGAAGCCTCGAGCACCTCCACTCCAGCGAGTCGAAATCCCGGTGCAGTTTCAGGATCGGTAATGACTACAAATTTATACAAACACTATTTCCTCCATCAATTCCCTTTCTGGCACATACTCTGTCTTGCACAAGGCTATTATACGGATATTTGCGATCTCGTTTAACTTAGCCCACAGATAGCCAATGACCAAGGCGATGCTTAACGGATCTCCAGTGAATAGGCCTAGAGCTTTGTGCAAGAGAAATGTGTCGAGCTCTTTTTCAAATGCCGAGATCTTCCCCATTTTGACGTACTCGTCGGGAACACTAGCGAGAAAATCATACGAAGTGCCGGTCAATTGTTTAATAACTCCGTCAATCGTTCGCGTTGCGCTTAAGGCCGACAGCTTGTTGATATCTAACTCTTTTCCACCGCGAATGAAGTAGTATTGGACATCTTCCGTTTCGACTTTGTCTCTTATGATCCGCAAAACACTCTTTATATTTATTATGTCTATTTCTGTCGTAAGCATTCCGTGAATGATCCCTTCATCGTACGATTCACCCGCCACGACGTCCAAAGCGTTTT
>JBAXDW010000245.1:0-2518 GCA_037140755.1 Methanobacteriota archaeon | reverse complement strand
AAAATATGCTGCACTTACATATATCGTTACGCTAGCTTAGAGCGTTGCACACAGCGTGGCAACCTTTCATAAGCACTACATTTCATCTGCTCAGCTGAGTAGATTTACGTGGCGAAGTCCTGCATATTTACCAGAGTCTTCGTTAAAGCACGCCAGCAGCGAGTCGAGCGGCGCCGTTCGTCTGTTGGGTTATGGCTACGTTGCGGAGCTGCTCAAAAATCGGCAAATGCACTAGATACTCTCTCCGCTCGTGCATCACCTTCTATCGCGGAAACCTGCGCTTGCCGTCGTAAGCCTTCGGGCATTATGCCAACAACCCCTTTCGCACTTCTCGCGCGTTTTCCGTACTTGTCAGCACTTCCACAAGGTCGAGGGCAAAGGCTATCGCCGTCCCCGGACCCTGGCTTGTGATAATGGTTCCGTGCCGGACGACCGGCTCTTCGACTTGTTTTGCTCCGGGGATCTCGACGCCTGGAAAACACGTCGCCGTTACCCCTTCCATGATGCCCGCCTTCCCGAGCACGTGTGGCGCGCCGCAGATCGCCCCGATGTACTTGCCGGCGTGATGCGCTTCGCGTATGAGCTTGAGAACTCGATAATCACGTTCGAGGTTGATGTAGCCGGGGCTCCCGCCGGGGAGGACAAGGGCGTCGTAAGCTTTGACGTCGTCGATGGAGATGTCTGGCAACACCTCGATCCCATGTTTTCCCGCTATAGGCGGATCCGCGATGCCGGCGAGGGCGACTGATATGTCCGCGCGTCGGAGCACGTCGACGATGGTGACAGCCTCCAGCTCTTCAAACCCGGGGGCGAGAAGGACCACTACGTTCATATCTCTACCTAAGGGCTCCAAGCTCTTAAGCGTTTTCAGCGCTTGTGGCGGCAGGCGTCGTGTGGGAGAATAACGCTGGTCAGAGGCTGTCGCCGTTGCATAGCTAAGCCAAAAAAGCAGCGGTAAGCGACGAGTAGGAAAGGACGGCTGTTGTGCAGCGACGTAGTTCCTGCAAATGAGAAACTTTGAGGCTTCGACGATCACGCGTAGTCTGCGCGTTACTGACGAGCTGCATGGCAACTGCTGACGAAAGCATATAAGTGACGACCACAACTCTCTCTTTTGAGGTACGCGATGCTAGAAATTACGGTCCACGAGATCCGAGGGATCTGCCCTGTACATTCCATCGGGGATCGTATTCTCATAGAAGGGCCGAATATTGTGGTCGCAGAAACTGATGCACTCTGCACCCATGCGCTCTCGACGCTCCTCCACTATACGACAATCCTCGAACACACATGGTGCCCCGTCGCTCTCGGCTTGACAACGTCTGAAGACCCCGCGCACGCTTACATGCAATGTGTCGATCCGGGGCCGCCGCACACAGAAGGGGGGACGGTCATCTTCCGGTGTCGGAAAATAGTGCGTGAGTAAGAGCGGCCGAGCACGCGGCGCCGATGACCACAGTTGTTACCTTTCCCTATAGTTTCGCGCTGTCGACTGCAGGCTCCATTGTTTGCGCCTGAAATACGCCCCATCGCGACGATGATCACCGCGGTAACAAGCCAGAACGCGGGATACCCCCATTCGGAAGCCACTTCTGGCTGCCTGAAGTTCATGCCGTAGACGGTCGCGATGAACGCGAGTGGGAGAAATATCGTTCCGACGACCGTCAGCACCTTCATGACCTCGTTTAGTTTGAGGCTCACGCTTTAGAGGTAGATGTCGAGAATTCCTGAAACGATGTCTCGGAAGGTCTCGACGATATCGATCGCGTGAACGGTGTGATCGTAGACGTCTCTGAAGTAGGGCCGCGTGCTCGCTTTGATTATAGGCGTCTTAGCCTCCTCGATCCGGTCAATGACCTCCCGAAGCGGCTGGTAAAACACCTCGTCACCATGGCACAGCGCGAGGGCTTGACATTAACGTCGTTAAACACGTACGGCGCGAGTCTCGAAGACGCCTTCGTCAAGTTCACCGAGGGAGGGCTACATGAATCATAGGCACATTACCGAGCAATTCCGCGGCATAGCTCTTATCGCAGAGAAAGACATGCGGATCTACTACACCAAACCCCCCGTGCTTATGTTCGGCTTTCTGTTCCCGATGTTCATCTTCCTAGCGTTTTTCTTTGGCAGGGAGGCCGACGTGCGCGCTATTCCCCGGGCTATCGGCGATGTTCGTGTTCTTTATCGCCTCTTCGGTTGGCCCCCTGATTACCCCTTGGGAGAAGCGTGCAGGGACCTATGAGCGATTGCTTTCCTTTCCGGTTACCGTGAACACGATCGTCCTCGGCGACGTGACCGCCGGCATGCTGTATGGGATTATCATCGCCGCGGTTATCTTGACCGGCGGGACCCTCGCGCTCGCTTAAGCAGTCACTGCCCGAGGCGTCGTCTTTATTGCGCTAAGCCTCTTATTAGGTGCACTCTGTTTCGCCTCGCTTGGAGCGCTGCCCGCATCACCTGCGACCACTGTCCCCGCTCACGACATGATTCGCACCCATCTCGTGCGCTTCCTCCTTTT
>JBAXDW010000244.1:0-2530 GCA_037140755.1 Methanobacteriota archaeon | reverse complement strand
TCGAGCGGACGGCCAAAGGGCTTTGCCCTTCGGCCGTCCGCTCATGTCAAACGTTGGCCTGAATAAATAGTCCTGAATAAATGAAACCAATGGAATATGATGAGATACTTAACAAGGTGGTGCTGAGGCTTGCATGGCTTAATGCTAACGCTAAGCATGCTATCGAACTCAGAGAAACTTTTGCTTTTCCTGCTTACGACCCATCGATCCGGGAAATAATAAGAGGCACAAATAACGTCAGGTGTTATAAGGTTTGTCTTGACGCGGTTTATTTCGAATTAATAATGACACTCATGCGAATGTTCGATAATTACAAAAGCGATGATACTGCTTGCTTCGAAAAATTATTTGAATGTTTATCTGCTGATTTCGTTAAAAATATTGAAAGCAAAACGCAAAGAAGAGTAAAAAACCAAATCCAGTCAGCTCTAAAAGAGTATTTGAGCATCAAGGACTCCCATCTTGTCGCCAGTCTCAAGACAGTAAGACATAAAATGTTTGCGCATACGTCCACGAATTTCAATAAAAGCCAGATTGCAAAATACGGTTACGCAGAAGAACTGCTTAAAAGAACCTTGCCAATGTTGAATGACTTGAATTCTGCGATTCACAATAAAGTCGAGCCGTTTGACAAAATCAGCAAGTATTGGAAAGGCTATGCAATGGAGTTCTGGCAGGCCTTTCTCAAAAAGGATGGCGATGGCCAACAAGCGGGTCGAGGCGACCGGTAATAGCCTCTGCGGTTTTTTCGCGAAGCTGGTTGCCCCGGCGCCTCACCCATGTCGTTAGGGCGTACGAAGATGACTGAAGAATCGTAGGTACTCTCCATTGAATGAGCGTTTTGACGATATCATTCGTGAATACATCGATTTCGTTAACGAACAAGTAGGTACCTACATGGACGCCTTGGCGGGGTTTGCGGGCCACTACTCAAACGTTCAGAGACAAGTTCACCGGATATCCCGCCCGGTCGGGAAGCACAAAGAGAATGGGGAAACGGTGGTGGTTTGCACCAGCTACGAGGACCCGACAAAGCCAGATGTCATTCTTAACCGCATCATACGGGCGAAAACCTATCTTGAAGCCAACTCTCCTGGAGGATCAAACGAGCAGCGTCACGCGCGAGCAATAGTTGTTTTCCTCTTCACCTTCTGGGAAGACGAAATTCGGCCAAGGCTTGCGGGGGCCAAGGGTACGCCGGTCAACGAAATACGTTCTGACATCATGGGCGACATGCGCATACTGAGGCATGCGATCCTGCACGCCAAGGGCGTTGTTCGAGCAGACGAGCATAAGCGTCTAAAGGTGCTCGGCTCTATGTTTCAACCGGATACGCCCATCCACATCTCTTATGAAGACATGCATCGTCTATTTGTCCTCATTAAGCAGGATTGCGGTCGGCTAATGTTTGAGTGGCTTGGAGTAAAAGAAGCGCCAATATCGCCGGATCAGATCGTAGACATAGCCATCCAGAGGGGTGGACGAGGCAATGCCAACAAGCCCTAACCCGTCGTTCCACCGGATCGCTTACGCTCCCGGTGAACTCTGTGTTAGATTTCTATGAATAGAGTGCTATTAACAATATTTTTCGGATTTTTGGTTGCGGCAGCCTTTCCGGCGCATGCTGAGCAATTTCTGCTATACTGGCCTGCTGAAGTGTTGCAGACCGGAAAGGATCTTGAGATTTATGAGCTTTCGATATCCGTGGCGTGCGGTCAGTTTCGCGCCGTTCGTAATATCCCGGAAGATTGGAATCTGGAGATCATCCGCCCCATCTCGGCGCGAACGGAACTGAAAGCGTCAGCCGGGCACGACACCAGGCACTTGGAGAACATACGTCCCTTTAATGGCGTTATCGCCATCTCCGTGGATGAGGCAGGGTGCTTTGATATTAAGGCGCAGCTAGTCAGTTTTTCCTCTTTGCGCTCATACGGGAAGGCGCAACTGCAATTGAAGAAGGAATCTAACAAGTAGCTGCACCGGACGTGGCAAAACAACGCGCCACGCCGGTGAGCATCGTGTTCGGCAATACTATGAAGATTCGTACTACATCGCTTTTGCTCGCCATTGCTATCTTTGGGTGTATGGTCCAAAGCGCACGCGGACAAAAAGACGTTCGCCCACCGATGACCCTTGCGGACATCCAACCGCTACTGACAAAATATACGGCCCAGTGGAATGCGGATACTCGCAAGTCACCACTCTGGGTCGTAGATGCGAATCCCGGAGACCCGCTTAATATCCCGGGCGTTACATTCGGAGACATACACGATCCTAAAGCTGGAATGGAACTACCGATTAAGGCCCAGTTGATTGTCATTAACCAAGCTATGGTGCCCGAGAGCATATTGACCACTTTCTTGCACGAATATGGACACGCCCTCTACCGATATTCGGCATCTGAAGTATGGGACCCGATTGATTCTGAAGCTGAAGCGATTCGGTTCACCTTGGTTGCACTCGACTCTGAGAACCTAGCCCAACTTCCGCACTCTGTTGATCTATTTTAGCTCTTTTTTGACCTCCCGTT
>JBAXDW010000243.1:0-2588 GCA_037140755.1 Methanobacteriota archaeon | reverse complement strand
AGAATGTCGAGCGCTACCAGCGCCTCTTCCACGTCCATTGTGAAAAAGCCGCCTATAGGAATAAACAGCACATCGATATTTTCCAGCGCCTGAACGCCGTCCAAAAACGTGTCCCCGAGATGCGCGAATCGAACGCCGCCGAGTTCGAAAACGTAGCCGGCGGGGTACTTGCTCTGGTGATGGCTTGCTCTGATCATTTTCACGCGAACCCTCTCAACAAGCTTGCTTTCCCGCGCTCCATTACGATCATCTTCTTGAACTTCCCCGCAAGAGTAGGTGGTGCGACTACCACCGCGTTGAACCGCTCGGCAGTGCTGTGGTCAGAGTATTCGTGGGTGACAAGAACGATATCGGGTTTTCCTTCGTAACTTGGTGCGTTAGGGTTCTCCTTACTAAAAAATGGATCAACCAGGAGCGTGTGATCGACGTCCTGTACTAAAAAAACGAGCGGCTCAGGTACGTCACGCTAACTGAGGGATCTTCTTGCATACGAGTACGTCACTATGGGGGGATATATGGTTTAGTGACAGAAATCGTGTTTTCAGGGCAGAGAGGTTCCCTGCATTACTTGTACTCCCTAATCTTGCCAACTCGTTCGCAGTCCAACCTCGTACGTGCTTTGAGGCGTTTCGCGCAAGAAGAGCGTGCGAAGCTATATCACAGCTTCGCAAATAGCTCGTCAGAGCTCAGCTTAAGAACGCGGAGTGCATCCAAGCTAGGCAAGTCGAAGACGCGATATCTAATCGACTGGGCAGCTGTGAAAACAAGAATGTCAGGACCTTCGAAAAACGTGAGCCTAGCGTTGCCTATAGTGGCCTTGGAGATGCCTATAAGGCCGTCTGCCACGTGCGGGTTCACGTTTCGAGAAAGTCGGAGGGAGGTATCCCTCATACTTTCTCCAAGTGTATTTGCGGCATCGTATGCGATTTTCGCCGCAACTGCTATGGCACTACATTTCTCTCCGTGAAAATTGTACGCTTCTCGAAGGAGCTCAGCAAGCACATCAGCTTGGGCCATATGACGCGTGATGAGAGCAGAATGAACGTCTCGTGCCCAAAAAATGGAGTCCCATCCTGATGAATAAGGTTTAATATCCACGATCGGTGATCCATCGATGAGGTCGAGCGGCTCGACGTAAAGGAGAGGCCCTTCTACCTTTGTAAGCCGCGTTGCAGAAAGCGACAGCGGATTTGGGCGCGTAGGTGAGCGGAGAGAGAAAACACCGCGCTCCTCGAGTTTGGGGTTTATTTTTCGCGGCCTGACTATCAATGGCGCCCTTTCGGCTTTGCTAAACCAGCCGATGACGTTTATATGACTGTCACCCTCGATGCCGGTAAGCCCCTCTAAGAACTCGTCAAAAACCCTGATAACCGCCGGAACACCCTGGAGTGGCATATCACGCGAGTGCTTTACCGCGGACTGTACAACACCAATTGGCCTTAGGTCGTACACAGAAACCTCATAACGGTTGAGCAAATTCGGTTACAGTCGAACAACCACTGACTGCTAAGCGGTCTTGTCGGCTAGCATGATCGCTTTACTTAGGAAGAGATTTCGAGATTAATCGGTCGACGACCTTTTTAGTGCTTACATAGCGACCGATTTGTTCTTCCAACTCTTTAGCTTTTAATTCGTGCCCTTCTTTTTCCTTTGAGAGGCTCTTTTCGTGCCGATCTCGGGCGTACGCAATTTGCAAGGAGGCAGTCTCTTCATCGAGTGACAAAGCTGCACGATACTCCCGCGTAGCACGATTGGTGTTACCTTTCTTCTCATAGGCAACACCGAGGCCTGTGCGCGCGATGATGTCATCAGGATCGGCTTTCAACGCTTTGTTGTAGCAATCTATGGCACTTTCCAGCTCGCCAGACTCATCGAACGCCGCCCCAAGTCCTGTCAAGGCCGTAGGATCATTCGGATCGATCTTGAGCGCTTCACGATATTTCTGGATCGCTGCGGCGAGGTCGTCCTTATTCAGGAGATCTGTCGCTTGCGAAATATAGTCGTCGACTGAACCCATAGTGAGAAGTGCCCCCCTGAGTTATAAAGCACTTTCGACATATCAGGTTTCGTCGCAATCCAAGGTTCTAGCGGAGCAATCCCTTGATGTTGTTAGAAAAGATCCGGCCTAAGGATGTTTCTGGCAATCCCGTTCGTAGCATCGCAGTAATTTCATCCAATTGCGAACCATACGGCGTGTCAGAGCCAAATATAACCCTAGTATCCCCGATCGCCTGAACAGCTTTGGCAATGCTCGAGGCAAGCATGACCCGAGAAGTTTCGAGATAGACGTTATCGTTATTGCGCGCGACTTGAATGGCTTCTTCTATGCCTGTTGGCGTGCACACTTCCGAGCACCCCATATGGCCCATAACGATCGGAAGCTCAGGAAAGCTTTCTGCTACCTTGGCAATCATCGGCGGAATTGGATCGTACGCATACCCTGAGTGAAACAATATCGGTATACTCCGCGCGACACATGCCTCAAATACTGGCACCATCGTCTCATCAGACGGTTTAAACAGCTGACTCCTTGGGTGGAGTTTCAATCCTTTCAATCCAAGTTCTTTTACTGCCCGTCGAATCTCCTC
>JBAXDW010000242.1:0-2595 GCA_037140755.1 Methanobacteriota archaeon | reverse complement strand
ACACTCGATCGGGCGAACGGGACGACGTTTATCATCACGTTTGAGCCAGAGGGTGCACACGTTAGAACGAGTGGGGAAAAATGACTTCGGTTCTCGTCGTTGATGATGAAGCCATTGTTGCCACAGATATAGCGCAACGCCTCAAGCGCAGCGGTTATGACGTTCCGGCTGTGGCCGCAACTGGTGAAGCCGCTCTGCGCATGACTGAAGAGCTGCATCCAGATCTCATTCTTATGGATATACTGCTCAAAGGTGAAGCAGATGGGATAGAAACGGCTCGTAAGATCCAAGATAAGTTTGATATCCCGATAGTCTTCTTGACTGGCCAGGCAGACGAGTCCACACTAGAGCGGGTGGGTCACACGAGCAATTATGGCTTCCTACTAAAGCCGATAGACGCAGCGTCACTTTTTCCCACCGTTGAAATGGCGTTGACAAGGCACGCCTTCACGATGCGACTCAAGGACAGCGAAAACCGGTTCCGTGCAGTCGCCGATTCGGCGGCGGAAGCCATTTTTTCCATTGACATGCAGGGCAACGTGATCTATTGGAACAAGGCTGCGGAAAGCACCTTCGGATGGAACGCCGCCGAAATCCTCGGCCAATCAGTCACAGCAATCATTCCAGAATCCAACAGAGCCGGCTTCTTAAAGGTGCTCCCTACAATGGACACAACGGACACTTCTAAAACCTATGTGCCGTCGTCATCCATACTATGGCGTAGAAAAGACGGCACCGAGTTCCCCACAGAGCCAAGCTTTGCCTCGTGGAAAACAAAAGATGGCACGTTCGCAACAGCAATAGTCCGCGACCTCTCCGAGCAAAAAGCAATTTTCGACGCGCTGCAAGCGGGGATCGTGCTTATTGACCCAATAACGCACAAGATTGTCGATGTCAACGCGACGGCCGCGCACCTCTTTGGAGCGCCGAAGGAAGCTATTATCGGTTCAGTCTGCCATCGCTTTATCTGTCCTGCTGCTGCGGGTAGTTGCCCGATAACTGATCTCGGACAAACCGTCGACAATGCAGAACGCGTTTTGCTAACGGCAGACGGGGAGAGCTGTCCGATCCTCAAATCAGTGAGCAAAATTACGCTCGGAGGACATGCTTACCTGCTCGAGAACTTCATAGACATTAGCGATCGCAAACAAATGGAACGTGCCCTGCTCGAAAGCGAAGCGTACTACCGCGCCATTTTTGAGAGCACAGCGACGGGCATGGCTATTATAGAAGAAGACTTGACGGTTGCTATGGTAAATAGCAAACTGGAGCAGCTCACCGGTTTCAGCAAGAACGAAGTTGAAGGTCTGAAACCGTGGACAGAATTCGTCGCTCCGGAAGATCTTGAGCTGATGAAGACCTATCATCGCGCACGTCGAAGCGATGAGGGTAGCGCTCCAAAAGAATATGATTTCAGACTCCTTAAAAAAGACGGAACGCGAAGAGAAGCCTTTTTGACGGTAGCACTGATTCCAGGAACCCGAAGGAGTGTGGTTTCGATTATTGATGTCTCTGCTCTCAAGATGGCTGAAGAGGCCGTGCAAAAGCAGGCCGCGATGCTTGATGCGGCGCACGACGCCATCATGACCTTGGACCTAGAAGGGGCCATAACATCCTGGAACGTTGGCGCGGGGGGCCTGTATGGGTGGACAAAGCAAGAGGCCAAAGGTCAAAACGCGACCGCGCTGTTACAGACAACGTTTCCTGAATCGCGCGAAGAGCTGTGGCGAAAGCTTATGGAGGACGGACGGTGGGAGGGGGAGCTGACCCAAGTGACGCGCGATGGTGTTCCGCTCACCATCGCGAGCAGCTGGACTCTGCTGAGGGACGAGAAGGGCAATGCCTCCGCTATTCTCGAAATAAACAGTGACATTTCTGAGCGCAAGAAAACGGAGTCGGCACTGGAGGAATCCGAATCGATGCTACGCATCACTTTAGAGACCATGGTGGACGCACTATTGATCGTCGGGTTGGACTGGAAGGTTACCGAATGCAATGAAGCCGTATTGCGCATCACCCAACGATCTAAGGAAGAAGTGACAGGAAAGCCGTTTTTAGATCTCCTCCCTCCTGAGTTTCATTCGCAGCTCCTCGAAACGACGCCTGAGCTAATGGAGAAAGGGCACATCCGTACCAACGCGAAAATTATCAGGAAAAATGGAGAAAGTGTTGACGTAGAAGCGAATGTCTCCTTGATTAAAGATGCTGCGGGACAGCCCACGGCATTTCTGACAGTCGCCCGAGACGTCACCGAGCGCAATCAGATGGAGCAGCAGCTCCAGAGCGCCTTCGCTGATCTCCAACGATCCAACGCCGAACTCGAGCAGTTTGCTTACATCGCGTCACACGACCTTCAGGAACCGCTTCGCATGATAACGAGCTACATGCAAATAATTGAGGAGGACTACAAAGGGAAACTCGACGAAGACGCTGACGAATACATCGGGTTTGCGGTCGACGGCGCAAAACGAATGCAAACGCTCATCAATGATCTCCTGAAGTACTCTCGCGTGGGCACGAAGGGGAAGTCATTCGTGCCAATGAGCGCCGAAACCGCTCTTAACGAAGCGCTTGACAACATAAAGGTCACGATTG